>NZ_MEIH01000095.1:0-2347 GCF_001723155.1 Haladaptatus sp. W1 | reverse complement strand
TCTCCGACTGCTCCTCGGTGAGTTGGTTGATTTCGACGGAGCTCTCGGCGACGTCGGCGGCGGATTCGTGTGCGTCGAGAACGTGCTCTTCGGTCGATTCCCGAAGGGTGCGCGAGCGCGCTATCTCCTCTTTCATCTGCTGGCTGTGCGAGTGGACGTAGGTGTCCGCCGCTATCTGCATGTCGAGGTTGAGCACGCGGAGCACCGAGAGCATGTCCTCGAAGCGCTCGTGTGCCGACTCCCGGACCTCGGAGACGAGTTCGTCCACGTCGGTCGTGGTCCCGGCGAGTTGCCCGCCGTCGGTCGCCGCGGGCGAGACGTGCTCTCGAATCGTCGATTCGAGGTCGTCCTCCAGTCGCTCTTTCAACAGACACCCGATGAGGTCGTAGTAGATGCTGTACTGGCCGATGTAGTGGTTCAACGGCATGTCCAGCATGTCGTGGAGCTTTCCGATTCGCGCCCGGTTTCGGACGTACTCCTCGTCGTAGGTCGCGTCGGCGAGGGTGACGAGGTACTCCCCCTGTGTCGATTTCAGCGATTCGATACCGCGCGTGGAGTTCGCGAGGATTTCGTGTGTCTTCTCGTGTTCCTGCAAATTCTCGTAAAACTGGTCGGCTACCGTCCCGCGGTTGGCCTCGAACGTCGGGCGGAGGGCGGACAGTCGGCTGGCGTCCTCCGCGTCGAGGCCGAGAAACGACTTCCGTCGCTCTATCTCTTCCATATCGAGACCCATCTCGTCGAGTTGCGCGTCGATATCGACCCGTTTCCCGAGTTCGGAGTTCCCGAACACGTCGCCTGTGCTGTTCATGGCGTGTACTGTGGTCAAGTATTTAAATTATTACCGTTATCAGCGTCCGGGAACCTGCCCCAAACACAACACTACGGCGGTCGTATGGTGTGTATCTAAACGGAGGGGGGACAGATTATCAAATCACGCTCATTTCTCGGATTCGGTGTCTGTCCCTCCAAAAGGACTTTCATTCCGGCGACCACATCATCGAAACGATGGACGAGTACGTCGAGCGGCGCTTCGAAACGAACCGATGTGGCGTACGAGGAGACGCTGACGGCGTGGCCGCCGAAATCGGATGACCTTTCCGCGAGCGCGACCGAAGCGCGGACGTGAGCGCAGACACTCCGGTTCGCGTCGAAGTGCATCCGGGCCGCGAGGCGGTCGTGGAGTTCGACCCCGACCTCACCTTCGAGTGCGTCGATAGCTGTACGTGGTGTTGCCACCACGGCGTCCTGCTGTACGACCGCGAATTCTTCGAGTTGGGAGAACACGCAGACCTGAACGAAGCGACTACCGAGTTCTGCGGCGAGGATTTCGTGCGCCGCGAGGAGAAGGACCACGACGAAACCGCCGAGGACGGCTGTGCGTGTCACTTCCTCCGCGGAGACGGCCGCTGTGAGTTGCAGGCCGAAAACGGCTGGAAGCCCGCCCGCTGTTTCGTCTACCCCGTCTCGATTCGCACGGAAAACGGCGAGATGCACGTCGATATCCGCGAGTCGGCGTGGGACCACTGCGAGGGAATGAACGCCAGCGACCGGAGAATCATCGACCACTTGGACGCCTTTTTACCAGAATATCTGTGGGACGTGGAGAACCCGGATTCGGCGCGGGAACTGTGAGTTACCGAGCGGGGTGAAGCGGTCGGGGGCTTCGGTACGAGACCGACGAGATACCGTAGGCCTCCTGCGGATGACGGTGGTTGGAATGGTCGTGAGCGTCGTGGGCGTGAGTCTCGTGTTCGTCGTGTTCGTCGTGACCGTGCGCTTCGTCGTGGTCGGCGTGGTCCATCGCCCGTTTCCATCCGGCGGAGTCGGTCACGTCGCCGAGGTCGAACAGTCCGCGGTCGAGGATGCGGTCGGGGGACACCCGGCCGTGTTCGGTTCGAATCAGTTCCGCGCGCGGTTGCAGTGCGCGTAAGGTGGCCTCGATTTCGTCCAGACGGTCCGCGTCCACGAGGTCGCATTTGTTGAGCAACAGCACGTCACAGAACTCTATCTGTTCGATAACGAGGTCCGAGAGGGGGCGCGTGTCGCCGTCCTCGGTTTCTGTGCGCTCGACCGGCGCGCCGTCGGCGAAGAACTCGTCGAACTGCCGCGCGCTGACGACGGTGACGGTCGTATCGACGTCGTAGCGCGCCGCGACGCGGGATTCGGTCGTAAACAGTCGGGCGATGGGAGCGGGTTCGCTGATGCCCGAGGACTCCACGACGAGCGTGTCGAACTCCCACTCACGCGCGAGGCGGGTGACTTCGGTTCGGAGGTCGTCCTGCAGTTCACAGCAGATACACCCGTTCGAGAGCTCCGCGACGCCCTCGTCCGCGACGAGTTCCGTCCC
>NZ_MEIH01000094.1:0-13666 GCF_001723155.1 Haladaptatus sp. W1 | reverse complement strand
ACGGTGGGTCAGTCGGCATACTAGCGTGTATGTGCTCAAGCGAGATATCTCTTTCTCAGACTAATTATCTCGTTAGCTGCCTTACGGGGAAACGGGTTTATGTCAGCTCTTGTGGGACACGCTGTGGTTAGAATAATACCTTAGTGTTGGTGAGAATTAAACAAAAGCCGACACATGGGGTAATTATTAACTAGTCACAGCATAAGATAATATCAAATGGAAACGTTCCCAATCGCCGTCAGATCATCAACACAAAGGTCATTTTGGTCTGACTGCCCGCGATATCGGTGAAGCACTCGTCATTCCGTTTCTCGGCCTCGGCATTGCCCAGAGTCTCGGTGCCTCGGGCGATCTCTTTCTCATTGCAACCGGTCTTGCGCTCGCACTCGGTGTGATGATCCTCCTCATCACGCCTGCTGCACAACGGCCGCTGAGCTACGCCCGAGCCTGTGCTCATTACTACCTCGGTACCACCACCTACCGAAATCGCCGAACACGACCCGCCACGGAAACAAGGAAAACTCAAGATGTGGTTGGTGTCCGCAACGCTGGCCTCGACATTGAAACGATCGAAGCGGAAGACGACCACGACTCCCATCAGTAATCACCATGGACTCACCACCGCCTGCCACCGACACCTCGACAGCCACTACTGGACAGTCTGCCAGTCGAGACGAAGCAGAGACCGAGAACACTGAATCTGGCTCCACAACGACACCCGCGTCGACGACAAACGAATCAGCCACAGAGCCATCCGCCGACAGTCCCACTGTACGGACAGCACTAGGGATAACCGATCGAGCATACGAAACCGATGCAGAACGGCCTGAATCAGATTTGGACGTTCTCCGGGAGATGGATGCCGCCCTCGAAGAAATTGACACAGATCTCCCAACGGCTCGTGAGGAAGCACGAGCTCGTGACCAGTTCCACCTCGAAGATAAACTCAATAAGAAAACGACGACACAGGCGCAACTCGGCTTTGATTACGTTCGTGATGACGGCATCGCAGTCGACGGCGAAGATTATATCGGACTCGTGAAAGTCCAGCCCCGGAATTGGCTGACGCTCAACTATGAGCAACGCCGGCAGGTCATGAGTGACTACATCTCTTTTCTGATGGCGTTGGATTGGGCGATCGCCATTCCGTGTTATCCCCGTGAGTTCGACCTCGGTGAACACTACAACAAGTTCATTCGCGGTGGCACGAGTGTCGCCGCACGAGGACAATCTCCGATTTTGCAGTATGGACGTCGCTATTACATCCAGTGGGCACAGGACAATATCGATGGTTCGGGGATCAAAGCACGTGACTACTACATCGTTATTCGCGCCAACGCCGCGCAGGTCACGACAAATCTTGATACCGGAAGCGTCCTCAATCAACTAAGCACGCTCCCGCTTATCGGCTCTGCTGGTGCAACCGTTCTCGAACGCCTTCCATGGGTAAACAGCCACGAGAAGGCAGAGACCGAGCTGTGTATCCGTGAAGTACACAATCGCCAGCGGCGCGTCATTGAGAAACTCGGACGGACAGATGTGACGACTGAATTAGTCAGCACACGGCAAGAGACGATGGAAATCCTGTATCACTACTACAATCACGTAAAACCCGAGTTCGACAAATTTGACCATGCGACCTTCTCCAAGGGAGAGATCTAACGATGGGTTCCCGCCTTCGGTCACTCATTCCAGGGTTGGAGAGTGAGCCGGGACTGGATGAGATTGATGATGAAATCTTCGACCGGGCGACTGCCATCCTCGAAGCGAATGGGGACGAGTTGTCTAAGGAAAACATCCAAGCACAGGCCAAACATCTCCTCGAACTCGAAACGGCCGAGAATGGTGAGATTCGTCTGGGTGTCCTCCAAGACGAGACGGAACGTTCGCTTGCCGATCGGGATATCATCGCCCCACATGAGATTTCCGAGGAATCAGGGCTCTTAGAGTCTGGCTACATGGTCCGTGGAGGCCAGTACGTCCGCACGATGACGATCCATGGCTATCCCGAGCGTGTCCCACTCGGGTGGCTTGACGACCTCTACACGACTCACGACAATATTCGGGTGACACAGCATATCCGCCCGCGTGATTCACACGAAATTCTGCGGAAACTTCGCAATCGGCTCACACAACTTCGTGCCCGTCTCTATCGGAAGGACGAAAAGAATCAGAGTGATACCCACGAACTCGAATCCGATCACGAGGCTGTCTCGGATCTCATCTGGGATATCATCCGGGGGAGACGAAGTTGTTCACCTTTGCTATCTACTTCGAAATCATCGCCGACTCGAAGCAGGAACTGAATGAGGCGACTGACCGAGCCTTGGAGATCATCGCCAAGGCAAATACAGAAGCCGTCCCCCTTGAGAAGCGCCAGGTCGAATCACAGGATGCCCTCGCACCGGTTGGAAGTGATCCGATCAAAGCCACGCAACTCATGCAAGAGACGGCTGTCGGCACGATGTTCCCATTCATCGAACCTGCACTGGCCGATGACGAGGGTGTTTACTACGGGTTCGATGGAACGCATACTCCAGTTCTTCTCGATCGCTATCGGTTTTCCTCGTATTCGAAAGTGATTGCAGGTGAGATGGGCTCGGGGAAGACGTTCGCCGAGAAGTACGAGATGTTCCATCGCATGATGATGGATCCGGAAATCGAGCTCCTCGTCCTGGATCCGCTTGCTGACTTCGTCGACTTTGCAGAGGATCTCGGTGGGCAAGTCATTCGCTTTGGTGGCGAGAACACGATCAACCCACTCGAAATCCGTCGCGGTATCGACGACGTCGTCGAAGACCCCTTCCTCAAGAAGTACCGGTCGGTCATGGAGTTGTTCCGACTGCATTTTGCAGCCGGTGACGGTCAAGCACTTTCAAATGAGCAAGAGGGGATTCTTCGACGTGCCGTTCTGCTCTCCTACTACCAGTACGGAATCACCGAAGACCCAGCGACCCACGAGAACACGAGTCCAATAATCGGAGATATCATCGATATCCTCGAACACATCACCGATGGCGATGCTCCCACTGAGTTCCTCGACTATCATCCTGATGCCAACAAACGACGAGTTGCTCCGAAGGTCCAGGACATCGCCGATCGATTTCGAGAGACGGACGAGCGGCTTGCCTACCAACTGTTGCTCGGACTCGAAGCCTTCCAGGAGGGCGGTGAGAATGCGAATCTGAATGGGCGGACGAACGTCGAACTCGACAATCGGCTTGTGACGATCGATATGTCGATGTTCTCCGATACGGGGCAAGCACCGCTGTTCATGCACGTCATGTTCGACTGGATCTACCAGCGAGCACAGAGCAGCGATCGCCGGACGCAGGTGACGATCGATGAGGCACACTATCTCTTGCGTCGGGCCGCCACGACGGATCTGATCGACCTCTTCATCCGGCATAGTCGTCACTTCAACACGGGACTGACGCTGATCTCCCAAACGGTGGATGAATTCCTCGTTGAGTCCACCGAACAATCAGCAGACGCGCTAGAGAAAGCCCGCGAGATCTACAACCTCTGCAACATCAAGCAAATCTTCCGGCACGAATCAGTAAGCGAGGAGATGATCGCCGCTCACGACCTCACCCATAACGAACAGCGGTTCATCGCTTCTGCACAGACCGGTGAGGACGGAACCCACTCTGAGAGTTTGTTGCTCGTCAATGACTGGAAAAAGCGCATCCAGTTGCATGTCGATGAGTTTGCCGTCCACGTGCTCGACGAAGACCTCGATCCGTGGGAGTACCTGATCGAGCAGAATGCGCTCGACACGAGCGATGTTTCCTATTTGCTTGCGGACGGACGCGCCGAGGAGTACGATATTCCTCAATCACTACTCGAGCAGGCTCGCGAATCTACGTCGTCCACCAGCTAACGCGCAAAATTACAGGAGTCAATTCACCACCCATGGCAGCCACCCGTCGCTACATTCGAATCGAACCAGCCCACGAGCGTGTCACCCCCGACGATATCATCTCCCGACTCGCCGGCCTACGTAAGCTGAATTGTGGCTGGAAGGTCAAGTACGATCCTCGGAAAAGTGCACCTACGTTCGAGTTCCTCGCACTCACACAGGGGAACCAAACGCCGGTGCGCTTCTATCTCGGCGTCGACGATGAGTCGCTCTTGTCGACAGTCCGTTCGGAGTTGACCACTGCCTATCCGGCGAGTTACGACCTCTCAGAGGAAACACTCGCGCTTCCCGACGAACTACTTGGGTCATCGATGGGGGACGGTAATACGGAGGACGACGAAGACACAGCCGAATCCAACTCCATCAATGATGCGCGGACAGCGCTCTTGGATCGGTCGCCAATCGCGGCTCGGTGGCAGGGCGTGGCAACGCGCACTGACGACTGGATGACGCCGCTCACACAGTATTCACAGCTCCACGCGACACAGAATGGCGATAGTGTATCGGCAAAGGCCCCGCTTGCAACGTCCGTCGAGCGGCTTGCGAACGCGAGTGCCCCCACCGTTTTGCAAGTGCTCTTCACTCGGTATGCGGACTGGGAGAAAGCGGCCAACACTCGCAAGGAGAATATTCAGACGAAACGTGATGGATTCGTCCAAACAACGAAGACCAATTTTAGAGATCTGCTTCGGGGCTATGACGAGGAAGAGATTCGCGACCGACGGCGTGGCCGAGACACGCCACAGATCGGGGAGAATATCGGCCAATCACCACACACGCCGAGTGGTGGGGTGGCCTCTCGCCAAACACTTATCGACCAGAAAAACCCGTCCCAGACGTTTCTAATAAACATGCGTGCAGCGGGGGTGCCACCTGCTGATGCAGACGATCCGACTGTCGGAACGGTGGAGAGTGAGGTCGACGCACTTGCGAACGCGTTCAATCACCTCAGTGGGGCGTACTATGAACTCGACGGCAGTCGTCTCACGAAAGGGCTAACCAATATTCGCGATCCGGCCAAGAAAGAGCTCAAACGGCTGTTCGATCGCTCACTCACAATCTCACGCCAAGGGCGCAAACGCCCGCAACTCATTTTGAATGCGGACGAACTCGCTAATTTCGTTGCCGTGCCGAGTGCCCATACATTGACCACTGAGGGTGCTCGTGGGACTCGCGGCAAGGAGCGGCTCCGCCAGCCGTTATCACTCCCAGCACCGGAGATGTTAAACCGGTTATCAGCACCTGGAATGGCGATTGGTTTGCCGCTCAAAGGTCGGAATCAGCCACTTGACGATGCGATCCACGTCCACCGATCAACACTCGTTACACATTACATTCGCGCCGCCTCGACTGGCTCTGGAAAGTCCAAAAGCGTCCAGAATGACATCCTCACGCTCTTTGAGCACGTCGGCGGTCCAACAGTGTTGCTCGAATCGAAAGGCGATGCGATGGTTGACAACTATCTCAAAGCCCATTACGCGAAATTCGGAACGCTGGACAACGTCTATCACTTCGATGTTCCGGATATGCTTCCTGCCTTCTCGTTTTTCGATATCCGTCCCGTGCTCGCAGTGGGTCGGCGTCGCGAAGATGCAATTCAGGATACCGTCGAGCACTTCCACGAAGTCATGCGGCTGATTCTCGGGGCGGAAATGCACGATCGCGCATTCGTTGCGAACGAGATTCTGACGTTCTTGATCAAAGCACTGTTTGACAAGGAGTACGGACAAGACGCGTTTAGCCTGGATACGCTCATTGAGGCCGTGTATCAGATGCGCCATGAGCGCATTATCCCGGAAATTTGTGCCGAGAATGCGCATATCGAGCAGGCGTTACTCCAGCAATGTGAATTGGACGAGACGCAGTTTCAGCAATCAATGGGTGGTGCTGCAAATCGACTGAACAAACTGGTCGAACTCGAGCACCTCTACCAGATCTTCAACCACGTCCCTGAGTGGGACGACGAAGCCAACGAATACACTGAGAACGTCTTCGACTTTCGACATTTTCTCGATGAAGATGCAGTGATTCTGTTCGACATCGGCGACTTGCGTACTGACTCGCGCAACGCGTTGACGATGGTTCTGCTGAGCAATCTCTGGGATGCTGCGCAGGGATGGTCCGATGAGAACACAGCAGATGGGGGAGAACCAATGGCCAGTGATGAGAAGATTGCGAACGTCATCATTGAAGAGGCAGCAGTGGTTGCGACCTCCGAACTCGTCTATGAGGAGTTTTTGCCCCAAGGCAGGGGCTTCGGTGTGAGCCTTGGCCTGATTATGCAGTACCCCGATCAAGTGAACGATCACAGTCGGTCGAATCGACCGTATAAAGAGATTTTGAACAACGTGAAGACGAAAATCATCGGGAACATCGAGGTTGATGATGAGCTCGCGAAATCGATGACTCATGAGAATTTATCCACACAGGATCTCCGCAAGCGGATACAACGATTACCGTCTGGCGAGTGGATCGTGCAACTTCCAAGTCCCGGCTTTGGCGAAACAGATCCGACGACATTCTCACTCGCACCCTTGCCGATTCCCGAGGGGCACCCCGAAAGTGACCAGCCACTCTCCGGTGATACGCGCCACCTCTTCGAGGAGATGGCCCGTCCGCAGGTCAGACGCCGAACCCAGAACGAATGCAGTATCCCCAATCGACCGAGCACAATCGGGCATGGGGATGCACGGGACACGCTTGAAGAGATGGGGGAGGAGAGCACCACAGAGGCAGACGGGTCTCAAGAACACACAGCCGACGCTGAAGCTGCCGACGGTGGAACTCCAGCGGAGACACCCTTCTTCGGAGGAGGCGGTATGAGTGACGCCACACGCACAGCTGCAGACGGCGATGTCGCAACGGGTATAGAAGACACACCAGCCAGCGACCGACCGGGTGACGAACAGGACTTCGGAGGTGCTTCCATGTTCGGCGCTCCGACTATGGAACAGTCACCACCCGAAGACCCACCGAACTCCACATCGTCCGAGCAGACAGAAATGGGTCCCCAGAATGGACCTAGTAGCGAAGGAGAGGCGGGAACCACAGATGCAGGCGAAGAACCGAGGGACACGGACGACGAGAGCAACCGATCAAGTGATGCTACACTCTCCGAGCACGTTCACTACGATACGGAGACCGATTGCTACGTCTGTGCTCTCTGTGGTACCGAGTACACAGACGCTGAAAAGCGACGAGCAAGCGTCTGCTGTCAGTTTGCGTCGAAAGATGAGGTCTTCGTTGCCGCTCGGCGGGCGCACAAAACGACTGATTCTACCAGTGACCTTCTCGATCGACTCCGGAAAATCGCTGTTCATGCCGAAGACTACGGCATTGAAATCTCTATCCAGGAGTTTGCATCGCTCGATTCGCCTGCTGAATCCGGCCCATCGGAGGAAGAGACGTCAGAGCCACGTCCAGAACCCAAACAGACACAGGGGTCAGATATGACGGCAGCAGGTCGTTTCAGCGAAGCGACAACGGATATTCCCGATACAACGCTTCGAGCAGAGGGTGTGACACGCGATGAGGCAGCGTTCTTGGGCCTCGTGCTTGATGCGATGAACCATCAGCTTGAGGAGTACTCGCTCACTGAGAGTATGGCTGATTTCGACGAGCCGTTCTCCAATCTTGACGTTGAGACGCTCATACAGAAGGGGTTTCTCGAGAAACATCGCGCTTTCCGGCAGACGTACTACACCGTGTTGCCAGCCGGGCGAACCTTCCTCGACCGATCACTAGCTGTGAACCCAGGGGTGGGCGATCTTGGCGAGAAAACCCCGCACAAAGCCGGTGTCGTATTCCTTGAACAGTGGCTTGTCCAGTACCACGATGTCGACCGGACAGAACGCTACTATCAGCACGACGCGGGGACTGTTTTCGATGTTGCAGGATTTGACGCTTCAGGCGACCTCTGTTGGGTTGGCGAAGTTGAAACGAAGAGTCATAATACGGACGCCGTGATCGCTGATTACGAAAAGCTCGCGAAGGCCAACGTGAACGTCGCGTGGGGCTTCGAAGACCGAGGGTGTGCGATCGACGTGATCGACACGCTCATCGAGACAGGTCAGCTCGATCTTTCGCTGACCGCCACCCAGAAACAGACGGTCAGTGCGCTTCGCGCCGCTCTCAGCCAAACGGCAATCCCCGGCATGACCGCTGTGAATACGTTCCGGCGTCTCAAAACGGAGGTTGACACAGAGCAATGACGCCGACGTGGCGCGAAGCAACTCACGACGAGCTTCATACCTACTACACGGAGTCATTTCCAGGGAAAACCGACGTACTGCCCTCGTTCATTACCGTCGAAGGGCCGAAGGAGTACGCTATCGCATTCCGCGATCCATACCCCATTCGGGAGCAGAATACACCCGATCGAACGTTCATCCGCCGAAAAACGTGGCAGACTAGCGACTCGGGTGATCGAGTTGCACAGCACTTCGACTCACTAGACGAGCTGGTCGAGTTCATCCAGTATCCAGCTCGGCACGATCCGTTCCGAGGAAGTACTTACGCGCTTGCCGATCCGGATCTCCTCGAACGTCCCGAGCCACGATCGGACGCGGTCTATTATGCGCTTGACCACTGGGAGCGTCCGTGGGTCCTTGCCGTCGATATCGACGCCAAGGACATCGCAGCACGGCGAGCGGTGTCCCAGATGGAAACGACCGCTGAGTCCACGGAATCAGTCGGACCTGACACGCTACGAGATGCTGGCATCCTTGACAGCGCACCCAAGGGCTATCCCTATACGTTTGCGGATATCGAGCACGCTCTCGAATACGGATTTACTGTCCAGGAAATCTTCGAGGATGACTTTGCAGCCACGGAAACGATGGTCGTGTACTCGGGACAGGGATGTCATGTCTACCTGCTCGATACTGACCGCAAGCATCGCTACGACGAGCAAAGTCGGGAAGTGATAAACGACCTGCTGCTCGAAGAATACGAGATCCCGATTGATCCGGTTGTCACGGCCGACCGTCGCCGCGTACTGCGGCTGCCATACTCGCTGCACGCCGATGTTTCGCGGGTCGTCCAACCGGTCGAGAGCCCGGATTTCGACTTCCGAACCGAAGCCGTCCCCAGTTTTCTCGAAGCATGAGCCGAACAACACCACTAAACGACGAATACATGGCGTATCGAGTGGCAGCACTGCCCCGCGATGAAGGAGAGGTCCAGCTCACACAGTTATTCGAGCGTGGATATCAGCACTGGATGGTAGACGATACGCAAGAAACAGAGAAGTTGCTTGCAGACATCGATCGATTCACATGCGATGCATTTGCGCCAAGCACACGTCGGAAGGCCGCAGAGCGACCGTATGTTAACGACCCAGGGATGCTTGCCGTCCTCGCAACCCTCGGTGCGGTCTGTATCATGGATCACCCGAAACTCGAAGAGACACCACCACGTCACCTCGCACTCCTTGGTGATCTACGCGAACTATATGTGAACAACATCGCTTCGCTCATTCGCGAGTATGATGATTTCACCCTGCATCAGGAGATAGCCGAAATCCTCTATGCGAAAGAGCCTGGTGAAGACGGCCCTCACTCTGGTCGCGTCTGTACAGACGTCACGACACGCTCTGCGTTCGGTGACGGATACTATCTTGAGATTCCACTCGTCGCTGCCTCGCGGAAATGCTTGGCACGGACAGATCGTGACGGCGACCAGCAAGGCGAGATTCAAGCACACGTCGCAGACAACCAACTGTATGTCCCGGTCTCTGATTTTATGACGAAGTATCGGTCGTATGCCGAGGATGCGTTTGGACGACTACTCACTGCCCAAGAAGAAGCGCTCACACCAAAGCAACGGAGTTGGCTGACGGCAAATGAATCGGCAATCACCGAGCGAATCGATCGATTTTTCCGGGCAGGTCAGACCCATCGCCTCTGGGAGAACTGGACCCGACAGAAACGGGATTTGCTGACGATCATCAACGCTGTCAAGGCAGCGGACGCCGACACGGCGCAGCTGGACAAATCGCAGACAGCACGAGAACTCTATGATGCGTTGGACGCTTATGAGCCCGATCAACTGTGGGAACAACACGCCTGTGATGCGATTTCGACCCCGCGAAGCCTCGGGAACATCCTCTCCGCGATGCAAAATCACGCGAGCGTAACTGTCGAACAGGCCTGGCAAAATCGCTATACACTTACCGAGTACAGCGATGACGCGCAACCGATTCATATCGACGATCTTGAGGACCTCTTCGAGCTCCCCTGCCTGGCAGCAATGGACGAACGGCTCCAAGACAAAAAACCGGTCCGCAAAGACTTGTTCAATCTCGTGCGGATGGCATGGTGGTTGTCCCAGTATCGAGACGCAAGCACAGCAGAATTCATCAGTGATGTGAAAGACCTGTTTTCCCGGTGGTCCTGGTACGATGAGGAGATAACGGAGTACCAGATTCGATACGAACTTGAGAACGAGATCGACGGCGAGATTCCCCTTCCAATGAATTGTTCGAACGATGATATGCAACGCTACTGTATCGGGCGCGATCAGTGTCCATACTCAATCTATGGGAGTCTTCCGTTCCCAGATGAACTGTATGAGCAGCTCGATGGCCACTCAAAATCGAGGCCTAATTGAACGGAAAATGGGCTACTCTATCACAAAATAACCAAACATCTGATATTGCTTTCCAGTCGACGACGATGGTGTAAACCTAAGGCTGGATTTAGCTCTTCTATGCATGAATTTTCGGGGGCTCAGCGGTTTTGACCCCCAAATCCTAAGGTTGGAATAGTAACAAGAAAACTCCCTGCCTAAGGTTGGATGAGTTACATAATTGGATGGCAAATCGAGAAGTGGCGTTGGTAGCGGTTTGAGACGCTGTAAGGCTGCATTTACAATTTAGAACTGCTCTCGATGATCCTAAGGCTGGATTTTACGGCCGGAAACCAGCCCTACGCCCCTATACACGATTTTAAAACTGTCAAAGGTCGACCTGTACCTCCAAAATCTTCCAAAGTAATAGTGGGGTACAGGGGTGCAGACAGAGAGTAGGAAAGTGCTGAATTGCGAGGGAGGGCAAAGATCGCCGAGATCATGGAAGTATCAATGACGGGAGCAAAGAAAATCGAGCAATTGGGACCGTACAAAGAAGGCTGGCGACCCGACAGCGAGAAACAAAAATGGATGGGCAACCAACGGACGAGCCACGCGTAGATGAGGTCTCAGTTTCTACCACCCAATTGGTTCGACAATAGTATATTTTGACCAGAGTGTGTGCATTCTCCGTCGGTCAAGTGAGAACATACTACCATGGCTTGAATCGAGTGGTACCCCAGTATCATGAACAATACAATCGCCGGTTCCCATCGTCATATATCATATTCAGAGCATACTGGGAAGGTCTATTTGCACCAATAAGCGTGACTGTACTTACTGTGGTTGAACTGTCATCAGATATGGATGGCTGCCCTGTTGAGAGCCTAGTACTTGACAGGAACTACGTGTTGCAGACAGAGAGTGCATTTAACAGACATTCAGCGATGGGACAACCGGGACGTTAGTGTGCGAACTGTCCGATCCGACTCAAGACCGGTACGACCAGACGATAATGCCTAGAACGGCCAACGCGACAGTAGTCAACCATATCGCGGTCGTCTCTTCGGAGACGATGTGAATTGTAAAGCTACCTCCGAATATGGCACCCAACGGTCCAGAAATGATAACGATTGAGATTGCGTCCCCTACCGAGATCTCTGAATTTCCGAGGGCGGAAAGCGTGTCACCAACGCGCATACCAGAAGTGGCCGCTGATTAAAAATAACTCTATCTACAGTATGTCTGTCCGTTCGCTCACTCCGTCGCCTGTATGTAACACCGAGGCCATCGCCTGACCGATATGCGCCCTGTATCTTGCAGCGGTTCACCGAGTTACCGAGGTTCTATCACAAACGTCGTGCTGAATATAGAGGATGTATCGGTCACTGCGGGTGATCTGCCTCCAAGTTAGGATGAGTAAGACCGTGTGAGATGGAGACGTTCGCGAGACTGGCCTCTTTCAGACATGGGGCGACGTCGAACTCGATTACGACTGATCTGGGGATCTGTCCACCGATCCGGTGTAGCTCGGACGGGGGTGCTGCTGGCGCACCCTCGACGTCAGGTGGTCGACAACGTACTCCGCATCCCTTCCGAGGCCGGTGAACAGCCCCGACGTCATCGCGTGCAAGAAAAACAGGCCGACGAAGTACAGGCCAGGTTCGTCCGGGACGACGCCGCGCACGTGGACGGGCTCCTTGGGCTCTTCCTTCCCGTCGAAGATCGGGAGGTCAATCCACGAGAAGTCAGGGTGGAAGCCAGTGCACCAGATAACGTTCTCGACGTCGAGGACGTCGTCGTCCCCGACGACTGGGCGACCGTTGCGGACGCCGGTCGTGCGAGGCACTCGCTCGATGCCAGCCGCGGCCAGATCATTTGGTTTGACCCGAACTAGCTGGATGCCCTGTGACAGCATCTTCGGGCGCTTCCGGCGCCCGATGGGCGTCCCCGTCGTGAGGATCCTGTGAAAGAGCACGCGCATAACGAAGGGGACACCCAGATGACGGCCGAACCACGAGTCGATATGGAACGGTACGTGGCCAACATCCCGGCCAGATAGCCACGTCTCGTGTTCGTCGGCGACGTCGAGGGCGATCTCGGAACCGGAGTTACCCGCCCCAACGACGAGCACGCCCCCGTCCTGGAGCTGATCGGGGTTACGGTAGTCGCTCGTGTGCAACTGGACGATGTCGTCGGAGAGCTCCGAGGCGAACTCCGGGACCTTTGGGACCTGGTAGCTCCCCATCGCCACGATGACGTTGTCCGCCTCGAATCGCCGGTTGCCGGCGCTCACGAGGAAGCCATCGCCGCTCCGTTCCAGCCGGTCCACCCGGACGCCGAGTTCGACGGGCAGGTCGAAATGCTGGGCGTAGGTCTCCAGATAGTCGGCCACCTCATCCTTTGTGGGGAAGGCGTACGGTGAGCCCGGATAGTCCATCCCCGGCAGGGTCGAGTAGCGGGCTGGCGTGAATACTCGGAGGGAGTCCCAGCGGGCTCGCCATGCGTCGCCGACGCGGTCGCTCGCATCGAAGATGACGAAGTCCTCGCCGTGCTGTTGCAGGTAGTACCCGGTCGCCAGTCCGGCCTGGCCGCCGCCGATGACGATGGTATCGTATCGCTCGGTCATGTGTTCCCTCCTCGGCTAAACGTACGCGCCCGAGGGAAGTGATGGTGCCGCATGCAGGATTTCACACCATGAAATCTCGGGTAGGCCGGGGGCCCGCTACGTCAGAGGCTCCAAGCTGATTGGTTTGCCAGTTCAATGGCGTCGGTCGTCGTCAGTGGCGTTACGATGGCGCGGGGGAATCGAAGGCGGCGGAGTCTAACGGGGTCGCCTCCGCACGAACCTCCTCGAAGACCGAGATGGCCCACTCGCGGGCCTCCGGAGCGTCGGTGTCGATTACAGCCACGAGCGCCCCGGTCTCGGCGTCGTGACAGCAGATGCCGGCCCGGTCGTCCACGATGCCGAGGCCGCAGCGGTCGCCGTCGGGGAGGTGGTCATGGACGAAGACGGCCGCGTTCTCGCAGGCGGTGACCTCCATGATCCGATCCGGGTTCCAGGCGAAGGTACCCTCCAGGGCCTCGGGCGTGAATACGTACTCGAACGTCATTCCCTCGAGGACCGCGCCGCAGGCTGTCTCCAGGTTGCTCGACTTGAAGACGATGTTGTCGAAT
>NZ_MEIH01000093.1:0-18170 GCF_001723155.1 Haladaptatus sp. W1 | reverse complement strand
CGACGGCGGCAGCCTTGGCGAGCCGGTTCATAGCCGGTCGTTTGTCGCTTTGTTTTAAACATCTATGGATTGCCAGGCAGTCGTTCGACACTGACAGAATCTCCACAGTTCGCGAGGCATCTATCGGGAAGACGTCGGACCGGATGGCGTCGGACAGGCCATCTACCCGACGACCGTTTCGGGTGCTGCTCGTGACGCGATACGCACGAAGGAGTACATGAATCGGTATCATCTCGACGACTCGCTCTCCGACCACTATCGATTCAAGCGCGGCAATCTGATAGACGGCGACCGTCCGTTACTCATCCACAAGGTCGACGCCGACCTGAACGAGCCGGGATTCATCGTCGAGACGACCCGGTACGGGACGGGTCTGCAAACGCGGACGGCTTGGGAGCTCAACATCGTTCGGCACTTGTTGCGACGACACGGAATCCACCGGACGTACGAAAATTAACGTCGAAATCCGTGCTGTGAGTGCCGAGTAGGCGGTCCCTGAACCGGTTTTTCGGGCAACTCAGGTAGATTGGTGCGCAAACCAATCATTCGGGGAACTGAACCCATCTTTTGGGCGATGAATCCGCAGTATATCGATTCTATGACGTTAATACCGGAGCAGGCTCTGCTTGCCAACAGATGAATCACCTTCCGAATGTCGTTCACTGCACCGAGAATCCGCCGTCGACCACGAGGCCGTGGCCGTTCACGAACGAGGCTTCCTCGCTCGCGAGGTACAACACCGCATCGGCGACCTCCTCCGGACGCGCAAGTCGGCCGAGCGGATACCGCTTCAGCAACTCCTCTTTCGCCTTCTCCGGGTCGGGTCGCGTCTCGAAGAACTCGCGCCCGAGTTCGGTGTCTGTGAACGCCGGGAGGACGGCGTTCGCGCGGACGCCTGCACGGCCCGCCTCGGCGGCGACGGCGCGGGTGAAGTTGAGCACAGCACCCTTCGTCAGCGAGTACACGGACTGCATCGGCAGTCCGTAGAAGGACGCCAGCGACCCGACGTTGACGATGTTCCCCGACCCTTGCTCTTTCAGGTGCGGGAGTGCGGCCTGACAGCCGTTCCAGACGCCACGGACGTTCACGTCGAAAACCCCCTCGAAGACCGAATCCTGTACGTCCTCTACGTACGCTGGCGGGTGGCCGACCCCCGCGTTGTTGACGAGCACGTCGAGTTCGTGCTCCGCGACCACGGCGTCCACGAGGGTCGAGAACGACTCGGCGTCCGTCACGTCGAGTTCGAAGAACTCCGCGTCGCCGCCGTCGTCCGCGATGTCCGCAACCGTTTCCGGTCCTGTCTCCTCGTTCACGTCGGTGCAGATGACGAACGCACCCTCCCTCGCACACCGCTTGGCCGTCGCTTCTCCGATACCCTGTCCCGCACCTGTGACGAACACTGTTTTATTTTCGAGCCGCATACGTAACGACTGTCAGCTAAATACTTGGTTCTTTTTATGGTTGGAAGAAACTGTGCCCAATCGTTCCGCGTCGCTCGAACGGGTCCCTACAGTTCGAGGAGTTCGACCGCGTTCCCATCGGGGTCCCGGAGGAAGCAAATCCGCGTCCCGCTGCCGGTCGTCTGCGGTTCGCTGATGGTTTCCACGTCCTCGGGCAGGGCCGCGTAGACTTGCTCGATATCGTCCGTCCGTAATCCGAGGTGTTTCGCGCCGGTTTCGTACACGTCACGGGCGCGGCCGTCGTCCGTGTCGTCTGTGCGGTCCGCGCCACTGGTCTTGTTCCCCTCGTCCGAATTGCCCGCATCGCCGTCGTCCTTCTCGTACTCGATGAGTTCGACGCGGGCCGTCTCGCCCCCGAGTTGGGCGAAGTGGCCGGTTATCGGCTCGCTCCCGATGGCCGTCGCGAGCGCGTCGTCGGAGAGGGTGTATCGGTCGAGCAGCTCCAATCCGAGCACGTCGCTGTAGAATTCGACCGCGCGGTCGAGGTCCGAGACAGAGATTCCGTGGTGGTGCACGCTGGGGTGTGCCATACTGTTCCCTTCTCGTCCGCGTTCAAAGGTCTTCGTCTCCCGCGGTTTCTTCCCCTTTCGTCCCCGTCAGTCCCGGCTTTCGAGGTGGAACTTCTGGACCTTCCCGGTCGTCGTCCGCGGTAACTCCTCCACGAACTCGACCTCGCGGGGATGTTTGTACGCCGCGAGTCGTTCGAAACAGTACTCCCGCACGTCCTCCGGCGTCGCGTCCGCGTCCGGGTCAGGGACGACGAAGGCCTTGACCGTCTCGTTTCGGCGCTCGTCGGGAATGCCGACGACGGCGGCGTCTGCCACGGCCGGGTGCTCGAAGAGCAACTCTTCGACTTCGCGCGGATAGACGTTGTACCCTGCCGTGTTTATCATGTGCTTCTTGCGGTCCACGACGAAGAAGAAGCCATCCTCGTCGGCGTAGCCGATGTCGCCGGTGTGGAACCAGCGCTTTCCGTCCGCCTCGGTGAACGCTTCCGCGTTCGCCTCGGGGCGCTCGTAATACCCCGTCATCACGTTCGGTCCCGCGACGACGAGTTCGCCGGTTATCTCGTCGAGGTCCACGCTTCCCTCCTCGACGGGGCCGCGTTCCACCGGCGGTCGCTCGTCGAACGCGTCATCGACGATGCGGGCGGACACGCCGTCGAGCGGCCTGCCGATGCTGCCGGGTCGCCGTTCCCCGGCGTGGTTGGCGTGCGTGACGGGACTCGTCTCGGTCAGGCCGTAGCCCTCGTGCAGTTCGACGTCGAATCGTTCCTCGAACGCCCGGCGAACCTCTTCGGGCAGGCCGCTTCCGCCGGAGTTGGCGAATCGGATAGATGAGAGGTCGAACTCCATGTCTTCGGGTAGACTCGCGAGGTCGTTGTACATCGCGGGCACGGCGTGAACCAGCGTCAACTTCGCCGATTCGATCAGCGATGCGGCCGCCTTCGCGTCCCACGCCGGTAGCGGGTAGTAGCTTCCGCCGTCGAACAGGGTGGCGTTCATCGTCACCGTCATTCCGTAGATGTGGAACAGCGGAAGGACGCCGAGGTGGCGGTCCGTCGGGCGGATCCCGTCCGGGATGGGGTCCGTCGAGGCGTTCGCGTCCCACGCGAGGTTGTGGTGCGTGAGGAGGACGCCTTTCGGCGTTCCCGTCGTTCCCGAGGTATAGGGTTGGACGGCGACGTCGTCGTCCGCTCGGTCGGCGATGGGTCGCGTTTCGTCGGCGAGGAACGCCTCGAACCGAACGTCGCCGTCACCCTCGCCGACGGTCACGACGGCTTCCACGTCGGTATCTTCTCGAACCGCATCGACGTGCTGTACGAGCTCCGGGAGGGTGACGACCGCCTTCGCACCGCTGTCCCCGAGGAGGTGGCGGAGTTCGCGGCGCTTGTACTGGGGGTTCATCGGGACGACCACGCCGCCAGCGCGGAGCGTGCCGTGGAACGCGGTGACGAACTGGGGAAGGTTCGGGAGGTAGATGGCGACCCGGTCGCCCACGCCGATTTCGCGCTCGGCGAGTCCGGCCGCGAACCGCCCCGTTCGCGTCCAGAACGCTTCGTAGGAGGTCTCCTGTCCGTCGTAGACGAGCGCCGGTGCGTCGCCGCGTTCCGCCGCCGCGTCCGCCACGTGGTGAACGAGATTCATGCGTCGTCCGTGCCGTGTGTCCACACCGGCAAAAGTGTTTATTGATGGTGACTGGCGAACCAATATTCGTTATCTTTGGAAAGATTAAACGAGAAAACGTTATCGCTGTCAACTACTCGCTCGCGGTGTACGGCAACCAACGCGTCCCGAGCTATGGTTCCCAGTTGTACAGCGCGTCCGTGAAGATGTCGTGGACATCCTCTTCCGTCACGGGACGGGGGTTACAGCGGAGCAACCGCGCTTGCGTGTCCACGGTCTGTTTCGCCAGCCAATCCACGTCGTCCTCCGTAATCCCGGCTAACTCGGCGAGGCCGCTGGGGAGGACGTTCAAGTCCCGCTGGAGTCGGATGTACTCCCCTTTCAGGGCGTCCGCGGCCTCGTTCGTGCTCATCCCCGTCGTATCGACACCGAACCGACGGGCGAGTGAGGCGAACCGCTCCGGGTCGCTCGCAGCGTTGTATCCCAGCGTGCTCGCGGGGGTGAGCACCGCGATGGTCTCGCCGTGGTAGGTGTGATACTTGTTCCCGACGGGGTAGGCCATCGCGTGACAGAGGCTCGCGCCCGCGGTCAATCCGGCGATAGCACCGAAGAGGGCACCTTGCAACATGTTTTCGCGCGCTTCGAGGTCGTCCCCATTGTGCACCGCTTTTCGGACGTTGCCCGACAGCAGGTCGATGGCCTTCTCGGAGAACATCTCGGTGAGCGGCGTCCGCCCAGCGTACACGGGACGTTCGCGGGGGTCCGTTGGCCGGAGGAGCGAGTCGTACTCGTGGGTGGTGTACCCCTCGATGGCGTGGCCGAGGGCGTCCATCGCCGTCTTCGCGGTCAGTTCCGGCGGAAGCGTGGTCGTGAGCGTCGGGTCGAGGACCGCCGCGTCCGCGCGGATGTGGTTGCTGGAGATGCCTTCCTTTATCTCTTTTTCCTCCACCGAGAGGATGGAAACCGGCGAGATTTCGGCCCCCGTTCCCGCGGTTGTCGGCATCAGGACGAGCGGTGGTCCCGACTCGTCCAGGGCCTTCCCTTTGCCGGTCGGTTCGGCGATGTAGTCGAGTGGGCCGCCGCCGTTGGCGATGACTGCACGGGTCGTCTTCGCGGTGTCCATGCAACTGCCGCCGCCGAGTCCAACGTAAAAGTCGTAACCCTCCTCTCCTTTCTCGTCGCGGACGAACTCCAAGCAGTTCTCGATGGCCTCGATGGACGGCTCGCGCTCCGATTCGTCGTAGACGTCGACGGCGAACTCGGCGTCTTCGAGGTGCGTCTCGACACGTCCGACGTGACCAATGTCCGAAAGCGTTTCGTCGGTGACGATGAGGCCGTGTGCGCCCTCCTGAACACCGAGGTCGCGCAACTGGAACGCCAGTTCGTCCGTTGCGTCCCTCCCGAATCGAATCTGGGGCATCTGGATGTGCCAGACCGTTTCCGGCGAGAGTTCGTGTGATGGCGCGGAGACGGAGCGTTCGTAACTCATCTCAGGGCCACCCACCCTGAATCTCCTCGAACTGTTCGGGGTCGTGGCCGTACACCACCTCGGCGTCGTGCTTGCGCTCTATTTCCTTCAGTTTCTGGAGGCTGTCGAACCAGTGGCGGTGACTCCAGAGCAGTCCGGCACCGAGCGGTGTCCCGTTCTCGTAGTTCTCGGTTTGGTAGATTTCGTCACCCGCGAACGCGACCGTTCCCGCACCGTCGAGGTGGAAGACCGTTCCCATCAACCCCGGCGTGTGGCCCGGAAGACGAACGAACTCGACGTCCTCGAAGTGTGTTTCCCGGTCGCGGTGGACCACCTGCCAGTTGAGGTCGTGGTCGAAGTCGCTGAGGATGTACGCGTCGCTTCCCTCGTCCGTTTTCGTGCTGTAGTAGGCGAATTTCAACTCCTCCTCGTGGACGAAAACGGGCGTGTCCGTCCCGTCGAAGTGGTGCAGGCCGCCCGCGTGGTCGAGGTGAAGGTGTGTCTGGAATACGTAATCGATGTCGTCGATATCGTACCCCGCATCCGCGAGGTCTTCCCGAAGGTCGTGTTCCCGAACGTCGTGCGGATAAAACGCCTGTTTCAACCCCTCCGGCCAGTGACCGTCGAGCGCGTCCTCGTGGTTACCCGTGTCCCAGAGAATCGTCCCCTCGGGATGGTCGATGACGAGGTTGAACACGGGTATCTCCACGTAGTCGGTGTCCGGATTCGGTTCGTCGTGAGACCCGAGTGTGTTGCCCTCGATGAGGTAGTTGAGGTCGCACTCCAGTCCGCCCCGGTGGATTACGTCGATGGTTGCGTCAACCATGGTTAATTATTACTGTCTGACGGGATGAGCGTATCTTACTGTTGGAAACATGTCTTTTCACACACGAACGCTCGACCAGATACGAACTCCGCGGCCGACTTCCGACAGTTCGGCCGCAATCGCTGTCGTATTAACCGCGGTGACACAACGGGACGGTGACTGATGCTTTCGAACCAACTGTTCTATATCGCAAACGCCGTCGGGTTGGTCGCCTTCGCGCTCGTCGGCGCGAGTAAGGCCATTCGGGAGGGATTCGACCCGTTCGGGGTGACGGTCGTCGGCCTCGTCACCGCGTTCGGCGGCGGAACGACTCGCGACGTGCTCGTCAATCGCATTCCGCTCTCGCTCCAGACCCTCTCGAACATCGGGTTCGGCGTGGTCGGCGTGACCACCGCAGTCGTGTTGTCCATCCTGTTCGACGAACCGGACCAACACCCGATTTCGCTGGCCGCAGATGGCATCGGCCTCGCCGCGTTCACCACCGCCGGTGCCATCGTCGCGTCCGGAGCGGGCGTTTCCCCGTTCGGCGTCGTCGCGGTCGCAACGATAAACGCCGTCGGCGGCGGCGCGATGGCGGACATCCTCCTCGACCGCTCGCCGTTCGTGCTGATGCGGGACTTCTATGCGAGTTGTGCCGTCATCGGCGGCACCGCCTACTGGTGCCTGCTCGCCCTCGGCGGCGACGCGAACGTCGCGGCGAGCGGTTGCGCGGCCGTCACGCTCGTCACGCGGATCGCCGCGGTTCGGTTCGGCTGGCAGCTCCCGAACCTTCGAAAAAGCCTCGCCTGAGGGCTTAGGACAACTGACGGTCGTATGAACGGCTGTATCCAGTTTCCACAGAACCGTGATTGCCAGAAACGAGTGCTCGGAACGCGACAAGATACTGCATGACCGGGATTGACACTGGGCTCTTCGCCAACGCGAAATTGGTATTCGCAGAACGTCCCATTATGCCCGGTACCCTTTTATATGACGTTCCACCGTCCGAGTCCGATGGCAACGAGTGAGGTATTGGGAGTTCACGTGCAACGTTCGTTGTCAATGGGTGCCAGCGGCGGGAGGCAGCTATCAGACGGGTCGCGGTGACGAAACGCCTGTTGACGGACGAACCAGTACCGACCATCCGACCGCCCCGCATTCGCGCGGGTACAGACCACGACCATGGAAGATACGAAACGAACGTCGATGAAACTCCTCGCCGCTCTCGGGGTGGGGTCACTGCTTAGCGGCCCCGCCACCGCCCAGTCCAGTCCTGGCGAGGGGGATGAACTACGCGCATCGAGAACGAACGAATCGAACTACAGACCTGGCGAAATCCGACTTCAGAGTAGAGACGTTGGTCGTCCGGTGAACTATCTCATCCGCGTCTCCGATAGCATCTATTCGACCCGGAGACATTCGCCGAATAGCCAGTACCATCAGGTCGAATGGCAACTCGGGGGAAGCGAACCGACGTGGGACCAATACCGATTCAGCGGCCGTATCGAACGGTTCTGGACCTCCTCCGGGAACGTCGATATCGTTATTCGACAACGCATCTGACCGTCTTCCGTCCCAGTGCCATAGTTTTATATAGTGGTGTTCATCGACTGGACGAAATTACGACCAGTGGTGTAACGGCGGCGTCGGAACGAGTATCTAGTGTCATGAGTCGCATCCTGAAAACGTCCGGCTTCCTTGGGCTGGCGATGATGATGGTCGTCGGCGTTTACCAGTTCACACTGTTGGAGAGTTCGGGAGCCGTTCCACCGTGGTTGATCGGCGGGCACGCCCATCTGGGCGTGCTGTCGATACTCGCAATCGTGCTGGGATTCACCGTCGATGCGTTCGAGCTCGTCGGCACCCTCAGAACCGCCGTCGTCGGTCTCTTCGTCGTCGGGCAGTGGCTGCTTCCGCTCACCATCTGGATAGGGCAGGGATTCCGGTTGTTCGTCTTGATGCCGACGACGTTCCTGTGGGCGCTCTGTCTCATCACGACCATGCTCATTATGACGTGGAAGGCCGCGACGACATCGCCTGCGAAAGGTGACCGCCCGTCGACAGCCGTGCCGGGAGACGATTGATCGGTCGTCCTTTGGCTGTCGACCGGATGCCGGTTTTCAGTGGTGAGGACGATACTCTCGGAAGCACTCATTAGTTGTCAAATCATATATAAATGAAAATAAGGCCTGGGGCTGGTCTACAAGCAGTCTAGAAGAATGCCTCGGGGTCAAACCTCGATGAGATTCTCATTATGGTGGGAACCAAGGATTCTCGTCCTGCTGGCGGCTTCGATGGTTTATTGCTCGTGAGCCACGGCTATCGGTGCAAGTATCTTCATGGGTTGGATGTGAGGAGAGGGCACGTTGAGTAGCGATGAGCCGTGATGAGTTGTTACCCATCTCCCCACAGCCCTTCATGTATATTGAAGTAATAAGAATCGTTTGATTTGCATTGAGGTTAATACCCTGTCCCTCGATTGGGGTAGAATCTCTAGGATGATACGCAAAGAGCTACTTTCGACAGTATCAATAGGGTATATGACATTGTTGGGAGGATTGTGGGTGCGTAGTTGATCTCTATATACTTGTCTTTTTTACGAGTTTCTGGATAAGAGATTCACTATAGGAGTAGCTCTCATTATCGCGCTGATACTGCTGAGCGCTTTGAGTTTTTGTCATTCTTCTCATCGAGAACGTTCAGGATGCTACCGCTGTCGACATCGTCTCTACAGATTTCAAGGCAGAGTGCCTCGGGGCTTGACCCCGAGGCAATTCACCTTCGTCAGTGTCTGCAATACCGTCACCATCCAAATCAAGGTCACGATAACACCTCTTGTCAAAAGCTATTTGACCCATTTCGTCGCACATCTAGTGGGGTTGGGAAATGATAACAATGCACACAGGGGGTGCGGTGATAGAACTCATGGGGAAGCGAATCGAGATCCTGAACGCGGTACGGAACGGCCCCGTGGATAAACGATCGCTCGTCGAGGAACTCGATAGCTCGCGGTCGACGGTCGACCGCGGCGTCAGGGAGTTAGAAGTGAACGACCTTCTCGCCTTCACGTCGGACGGCTACGAATTAACCACGTACGGCAGGTTTGCCGTTCGGGAGTACCGTCGTCTCGAACGCTACGTCACGACGCTCGAACGATTGAAACCCTTCCTCGACTGGCTTAACCCGGATCGATTCGACCTCGACCTTTACGCACTCGCCGATGCCGAGTTGGTCCTCGCCACTCGGACCAATCCGTACGCCACCGTGAATCGTCATATCGATGCCATCAAAGCCGCCGACACCGCCCGCTTCTTGCTTCCCGTGGTCGGCAAACACGCGCTGGAAACGTCGTGGCAACGCATCCGAGACGACGACGTAGCATACGAACTCATCGTCGGCGATGGTTGTGCCCGAACCCTCCAATCTAGCCCCCAGTACGCCGAGTTATTCGATAAGACATGCCAATCCGACTGCCTCGACGTTCGCGTCACCGACCGAGACGTTCCGTTTTATCTCGGTCTGTTCGACACCGTAGTCCAGATCGGCGTCGAGGACGACGACGGCATGCCGCGCGCCCTCGTTGAAAGCAGTTCGACCGACGTCCGCGACTGGGCCGAGCGGACGTACGAGACGTTTCGAGCCACGTCCGACGTGCTCCGTTGACCTACCCAACTCTTGCGAGCGCGGTGTCGAATCGGTCGCTCGGCCGAGTTAGTTCTCACCCAGTAAGAGTAACTGTCTACGGTTATATTCTCCTCTCGCCTATAAATATCTATGAACGCACGTGCCATCCTTTTCGCGGTTGCGAGCGCCGTCACGACCGTCCTGCTCGCCGGTGCCGCCACTATCGAGCTACTGAGTGCCGTGTACGGCGAAAGCCCCGGCGTCGGCATGCTCGGCCTCGTCGTCGGTCTCGTCGTCGGCGTGTCGGTCGGTGCTGGCGTTGTGGTTACGGCGGGGCGATTCTCCGGAATCTCCCTGGCGGCGCTCGTCGCGTACGCGACCTTCGGCGTCGCGTTCCTCACCATCGCCGGACTCCGATACGTCAACGTTCCCGGCGCGGACGCATTGTTCACGTTCCCGGTCCACTTCGCGGTGAGCCTGCTCCTCGCACTCGCGGTCGCGGTCCTTACCGCCCGTGGTTTCGTTCGCGGTGTACGACCGAGCGTCTGAGCGACGGTCGTCGTCGGCGTCGGGTGTTCCCGTGGCGCCGTCTCTTGATTCCCGTCGTGTCTCGGTGATGTATGCTTCCTTCATACAATACCTCTCTCCACATACCGGTCGTTCGGAGCGCTTTCGTTCGAGTTTTCGTCCATCGGTCGCTTCTCGATGCGCGGCAAGCGGACGACCCGTCGATACCCGGCAGTGACGTGCTACCTGCTGACTGTCTTCCGCATTCGGATACCCTTCGAATCCGCTTCCCGACGACCGCACTAATGATATTGTGTGATATTGTGAATAGTAAGAAAAGTATAAGTGGCTATGTCACGTTTAATGACAACATTGTTCAAGAGAGGTGGTAACAATCACCAATTTCGGCTTCGTCATTGACAACAGGCGATGTATCGGTTGCCACGCGTGCACCGTCGCGTGTAAAACAGAGCACGACGACCCCATCGGCGTCAACAAAACGTGGGTGAAGTACATCGAGAAAGGGGAGTTTCCGAACACGAACCGGAACTTCTCCGTGATGCGATGTAACCACTGCGACGATTCGCCCTGTACGGACGTCTGCCCGGTCACCGCCCTCTGGGAGCGCGAGGACGGAATCGTGGATTTCGACCCCGAGCGATGTATCGGCTGTAAGGCCTGCATGCAAGGGTGTCCGTACGACGCGCTCTATATCGACCCGGAGACCTCGACCGCGGCGAAGTGCAACTACTGCTCTCACCGCGTCGATACGGGGCGCGAACCGGCCTGCGTCACCGTCTGCCCGGAAGACGCCATCATCGCGGGCGACGTGGAGAACCCCGACACGGAAATCGCTGAGACGATTTCCAAACAAGAAGTACAGGCGCGCAAACCGGAGAAAGGGACGGACCCGACGCTGTTCTACGTCAACGGGGACGAGGGAAGCACGACGCCGGGAACCACCGCCCGCGAGGACCACTACATGTGGTCGGACGCCCCGAATCGCGTGGAGACGCGCGGGGCAGCGCGGGAGGAGTTCGACATCCGTCGCGCCGCCGAGTCGCTCGCCGACTCGGACGTCGACCTCGGACGGAGCGACGAGGCACGGTCCGACGGTGGGTGTGCCTGCGGCGGTAAGTGCGGCGGTGAGTGCCGGTGCGACGACCGCGTTGCCTCGGATGGCGGAACGGCGACATCGGCCGCGGGGAGGGCGGACGGACACCGGAGCGGTGGGTCGGACGCGCGGGAGAACAGTCGGACCGAGCGCGCGTACGAACTCCTCCACGAAGAGGCACGACGTGTCTATGATATCGGCGAGAGCCACTACACCTCGTGGGGATGGGAGGTCTACTCGTACACGTGGACCAAATCCATCGCCGCGGGTGTGTTCATGCTTCCGGCGCTGTTCATGCTCGCAGGGCTCGTCGAACCGAACGCGACCACCATCGGCGTCGCGTCGCTCGTGAGCCTCGTTTTCCTCGGCCTCACCACGCTGTTGCTCGTCCTCGACCTCGAACAGCCGACCCGGTTCCACTGGGTCCTGTTGCGCCCGAACTGGAACTCGTGGCTCGTGAAGGGCGGATACATCTTGACCGCCACCGGCGGTTTCCTGACGCTCGTCGCGGGGAGCTGGCTGCTCGGCGTCGAGACGCTCGTGACCAACCCGGTCACGCTCGGCGTCGGGGCGGTACTGGCGGCTGCCACGGCGGTCTACACGGCGTTCCTGTTCAGTCAGTCGAAGGGCCGCGACCTCTGGCAGAGTCCGACGATGCCGCTCCACATGTTCACCCAAGCGGTGGTCGCCGGTGCCAGCGTAACGGGGCTGTTGGGACTCTCGGGTGTCGCCGGGTTCGACGCGTTCGTCGGCCTCTCTCGGCTCACGCTCGCCGCTGGCCTTGTCGTCCATCTGCTGATAATCGCCTCGGAGATATTCACGCCGCACCAGACCGAGGACGCCGAGGAGGCCGCCGCGCGCATCACTCGCGGTCGATTCAGCCGGGCGTTCTGGCTCGGCGGCATCCTCGTGGGTATCGCGCTGCCGCTCGTCGCCCTCGCGGTGAGCGCCAGTCCCGCAGTCGTCGCGGTTGGCGGCGTGCTGGCCCTCGCCGGGTTGTTCGCCTTCGAGTACTGCTGGATAACCGCTCCGCAAACCATCTCGCTCGCATAACCATGGGACACCGATACGAACTCAGTCGAATCGAGAAACTCGCCGAGAGCCTCGGGCTGTTGTCCGACCGCTCGACGGGCACGTCGAAGCAACGACAGGGAACCAGTAGCGCTGTCAATCGAATCGCCGCACCGGGCGAACTATCGAGCTACCCCGACCCCGAAACGTGGCACGAGTGGGTGGAGTACGATTCGACCGGCGAACCGACCGAGTACTCGGTCGTCCCGACCGCCTGCTTCAACTGCGAAGCCGGGTGCGGGCTTCTCACCTACATCGACAAGGAGACGGGTTCCATCAGGAAGATCGAAGGGAATCCGGAACACCCCGGCTCCCGCGGCAGAAACTGCGCGAAGGGGCCCGCGACCGTCAATCAAATCAACGACCCCCAACGCATCGAGTACCCGCTCAAGCGCGACGGTCCCCGGGGGAGCGGCCAGTGGACCCGCGTCTCGTGGGACGAGGCCCTCGACGACATCGCCGGGGAGATGCGCGACGCCATCGTGGCCGACCGCGGCAACGAAATCACCTACCACGTCGGTCGCCCCGGCCACGAGGAGTACATGGACCGGGTCATCCAAGCGTGGGGTGTCGACGGCCACAACTCCCACACGAACATCTGTAGCGCCGGTGCACGCGCCGGGTACGGTCTCTGGCACAAGTACGACCGTCCGAGTCCCGACTTCGCAAACGCGGAGTTCATCCTCCTCCTGTCGGCACACCTCGAATCGGGCCACTACTTCAACCCGCACGCCCAGCGAATCATGGAAGGCATGCAGGACGGCGGCCAGTTGGCCGTCGTGGACCCGCGGCTGTCGAACACGGCCGCGATGGCCGACTTCTGGCTTCCGACCCAGCCCGGAAGCGAGGCGGCCGTCCTCCTGGCGATGGCGAACGTCATCCTCGAAGAGGACCTGTACGACGCCGAGTTCGTCCGCAACTGGGTGAACTGGGAGCAGTTCCTCGACGAGGAGTTCCCGGACCGCGAGCGGAGCTTCGACTCCTACATCGAGACGATTCGTGATGTGTACGCCGGGTTCACGCCCGAATTCGCGGCGGCCGAAAGCGGCGTCGACGCCGACACAATCGAGACGGTCGCTCGGAAGGTCGGCACCGCTGGCGACCGCTTTGCCAGCCACATCTGGCGCTCGGCGGCCTCGGGTAACGACGGCGGTTGGCAGGTCTCGCGCACCCTCCACTTCCTCTCGGTGTTGACGGGAAGCGTCGGAACCAAGGGCGGTACGGCACCCAATGCGTGGCATAAATTCGACCCGAACCTGCCGAACGAACCACCACGCCAGCGGCTCTGGGACGAGCTACAACTTCCCCCCGAGTATCCGTTCGCCCACTACGAGCTGAGTCAACTGCTCCCGTACTTCCTCAAGGAGGGTCGCGGGAAGCTCTCGGTGTACTTCACGCGTGTGTTCAACCCCGTCTACACGTACCCGGACGGCTTCTCGTGGATAGAGGCGCTGACGGACGAGGAGAAGGTCGGCATGCACGTCGCACTCACGCCGACGTGGAACGAGACGGCCTACTTCGCTGACTACGTGCTCCCGATGGGTCATTCGCCCGAACGACACGACATCCAGAGCCAAGAGACGCACGCCGGGACGTGGGTCACGTACCGACAGCCCGTCCTCCGCGAGTACGCCGAACGGGAAGGCGAGGACGTCGAGTTCACCTACGAGGCCAACCCCGGTGAGGTCTGGGAGGAAGACGAATTTTGGATCGAACTGTCGTGGCGTCTCGACGAGGACGGGACCCTCGGCATCCGCGAGCACTTCGAGTCGCCCTACCGCGATGGCGACGGCGACGACCCGGCGAAGATGACCGTGGACGAGTACTACCGGTACATCTTCGAGCACGAGGACAACCTCGTGGAACTCGCCGCGGAAAAGGACATGACGCCCCTCGAATACATGAAACACCACGGGGCGTTCGAGGCGTCCGAGAACGACTACGAACTGCATCGGGAACCGCTCGACGAGTCCATCCTCGACGCCGACGATGTGACCGTCGACGAGTACGGGACGATTCGTCGCGGCGAGAAACCGTCGAGCGCGTCCGCGTCCGACGGCTCGGACGTCCTCGGCGTGATGGTCGACGGCGAACCCAAACGCGGGTTCCCGACGCCCACGGGCAAACAGCAGTTCTACTCGCGGACGATGGCCGAGTGGGGCTGGGACGACCTCGAATACACCGTTCCGCACTACCTGAAATCCCATGTCCACCCCGAGAACGTCGATTACGAGAACGGCGAGATGGTGCTCGTGCCGACGTTCCGCCTCCCGACGGCGATTCACTCCCGGTCGTCCAACTCGAAGTGGTTGGAGGAGATTTCACACAACAACCCGGTGTGGCTTCACACGAAGGACGCCGACCGACTCGGCCTCGAAACGGGCGACCTCTGTCGCGTCGAAACCGAAATCGGCTACTACGTCAACGAAGTCTGGGTCACGGAGTCCATCAAACCGGGAATCGCCGCGATGAGCCACCACATGGGACAGTGGAAAATCGACCGTCCGGACAACGACGAGTCGGACGTTCAGGAGGGCGGGGACCCGTACGGGAAGGTGACCGTCGACCTGAACACCGAGGCGGGTCGGTGGGGGATGCGACAGGTCGAGGGTATCCATCCGTTCGAGAGCGACGACAGCGACAGCGAGCGCGTCTGGTGGACGGACGGCGGCGTCGCACAGAACCTCACGCACGCCCCGCATCCCGACCCCATCTCGGGAATGCACTGTTGGCACCAGAAGGTGACCATCCGACCGGCCGAGGCGGACGACTACTACGGCGACATCTACGTCGATACGGAGCGGTCGTTCGAAATCTACCGCGAGTGGCTCGCCGAGACGAAACCCGCTCCGGGACCCGACGGGCTTCGTCGCCCGAAGTGGCTCAAACGCCCTATCGCCCCTCCGACCGACTCCGGAGCGGACGCGGGGTGGTTCGTGAACGGTCCCATCGGACGCCCCGGCCGCTGGGACCCGGAATCCCTGTCGACGACGGCCGACGAGGACTAACACCGATGGAGACGACACCATCCGACGACGAGTCACTCGCCGCTCAAGTGGAACGCGCGCTGGCGGACGCCCATATCGGGCGAGACGGTCTGTTCTACGCTCTGGACGAACTCGACGGGTTCGGACGCGTTCGCGTCGATGGCCGGACGGCCATCGTCCCGGTGACGCTGCCGCTCCCCGCGAGCGACGTCCGAACGGTCGTCGAGCGAGACGTTCGAGCGGCGGTCGGCGCTATCGACGGCATCGATGCGGTCACGTGCCGCTTCGAGCCACGGGTACCGGACCCCGGCGTCCGCGTCGAGTTGCTTCCCGACGTAAAACACGTCATCGCCGTCGCCTCCGGGAAGGGCGGCGTCGGCAAAAGCACCGTCGCCACCAACGTGGCTGTCGCGCTCGCCGATGCGGGCACGTCAGTCGGAGTGCTCGATGCCGACGTCTACGGGCCGAATGCACCCCAACTGCTCGGCGTCGGCGAACGGACGCCGACCGCAACCCTCGACGACCGAATGGTTCCCCGCGAAGCGCACGGCGTCTCGGTGATGAGCATGGGGTTCATCGTCGGCGAGGACGACCCGGTCATCTGGCGCGGCCCGGTTGTGGACGGGTTTCTAACGCAACTGTTCGGCGACGTGGAGTGGGGTCCCCTCGACTACCTCGTCGTCGACCTCCCGCCCGGTACCGGGGACGTACAGCTCTCGCTCGTCCAACATCTGCCCGTGACCGGTGCAGTCGTCGTGACGACGCCGCAAGCGGTCGCCGTCGACGACGCTCGGCGTGGACTCGAAGGGTTCGCACGGTACGACGTTCCCATTCTCGGTATCGTCGAAAACATGGCCGGGTTCCGCTGTCCCGATTGCGGTTCCGTCCACGACCTCTTCGACGCGGGCGGCGGCGACCGATTGGCCGAGGCGTTCGAGGTGCCCGTTCTTGGGCACATTCCGCTCGACCCCGCCGTCGGCGAACTCGAACGCGGTGAGGACCCACCCGAGCCGCCTGGCGTCTCGATTCCGCTCCTCGGCCGATTGCAACTGCCCCGAACGGAGGTGGAACGCGAACGCCCCACGAGCGCCGAGCCGATGGTACTCCGCGAGGACGGCGGCGAGACGAGGCGTGCGCTCGAACTCGTCGCGACGCGAACCGCGGCCCGCGTCAACGCCCTCGTCACCGACTCGACGCCGCCCGACTCGTCTCCTGACTGACCTCGGAACCACGGTCACGAGCGGTCTCGTGTATCTCCCAACCGAATTCTCGGCTGCGGCCTATGATGGTGCCGAAGCACCCCCGCCGAATCGTGTCGGCTCCCCAAACTCATTTGTCGCTGCTCGTCGTCTCGGAGGGCCATGAACGGCTTCGACAATTTCGACTCGCTGATAGAACGGCTCCGGCGCACCGCGACGGTCGAAACGGTGTACGGCGACCCGATTTCGACCGGCGACCGGACTGTCGTCCCGGTTGCAACCGTCGGCTACGGGTTCGGTGGCGGCGGAGACGACGAGGGAGGTGGACTGGGTGGCGGCGTGGGTGCGTCCCCGGTCGGCGTCCTCGAAATCACGCCGGACGAGACGCGGTTCGTCCGCTTTTCGGAGTCGCGGAACGTGGCGCTCGCGCTCGTGCTCGGATTCGTCCTTGGCCTGTTCGTCCGTCGCTCGAACTGACCCTACTCTCTCCCCGTTTTTCCCGCCCGCTGAGAACTACTCGGCGAGTATATCGTCTCTCGTGACATATATTCTGTTGACCATGCCGATCAACATCACAACCATCCTCAAGCGAGGCTACAGTCGAAGTATCGAGCGAAACGGCCTCATGCTCATGGGGATACTCTTCGTCATCTCCGTCTTTAACGGCGTGTTAGGGCTCGGTGTTGACCGGTGGGTCGCCCGGCAGGGTGGGGCCGCTGGTGTGCAGGCGAATCCGTTGGTGATAATTCCGCCGCTCGGTGCCGGTATCGTCTCCCTGATACTGGGCATCGCGTTGCTCGTCGTGAGCATCGCGGCCATTCGCGTGTTCGTGAGCGACGAAACCGACCGTCTCCCGCGAGAGTTCTTCACCCGGAACATGGTCTGGGCCGCGGTCAACCTCTTCGTCGGGACGATAGTCTTCGCAATCATTGTGGCACTGGGTCTCGTTGCGCTGGTCGTTCCGGGCATCTTCCTGCTCGTGACCCTGGTGTTCTGGACGGTCTACGTGGCCGTCGAAGACCAGAACTTCGTCGAGGCGTTTCGAAGCAGCTGGGGACTGACGCGGGGCTACCGCCTCAACCTCTTCATGCTGGGCGTGGCGGTGGCGCTCATCACGCTCCTCGTCAACCTCGTCTTCGGTTTCGGCGACCTCGCGAGCGGCAGTTTCGTCGGCGATATCGTCGCCTTGGTGTTCGCGCAAGCCGCCAGCGCTATCGCGACGGTCTTCGCAACCGCCGTGCTCGCGACGGCGTACACCGAACTCGACGCCTCCGACGATGAGGACCTCGGTGAGACGATAACCGACGACATGAACTCCGCCTCGCGCACCGTCGCCTGCTGGCTGGAGACGTTTTGCGTGACGTTCCGAATTCGCCGCATCTCGTCCTCCGTGCTGACGTTCGTCCGGTTCGAGAGGCGGTTGTAGTTCGTCGTCAGGTTGCTACTGGAGCGGTCGATGTCCTTCTGGAGGCGTTCGAGTTTCCGGGCGAGCGTGCGGGCTTTCTGGTCGTTTCCGTTCTGTTTCGCCCGCTGATAGCGGTCGTACAGCTGGCGGTAGCGTTGGACGCGTGAGACGTACTGTTGTTGACTCCGTTGAGCGTTCTTCAGGGTTTTCGCCGTTTTGTCGTCTGACGTTCCGTCCGTCTGTCCCGAGACTTCGACGTACTTACTCAGGAGGTCATCGTAATCGTCGCCGAGGACCGAGTGGGCTTTCTCATACTGTCCCTGCTCGATTTTCATGGTGCTCGACCCGAGTTGCGACGAGAGTCCGACCGGACAGCCACCGTTCGAGCTCGGATAAGTCCTCCT
>NZ_MEIH01000092.1:0-15867 GCF_001723155.1 Haladaptatus sp. W1 | reverse complement strand
GCTCGCTGAATGGCCCTGCTCGAAGTCGAAGACCTCGAAGTCTACTACGACAGCGAGGACGGCCCCGTCAAAGCGGTTGACGGCGTGAGCTTCCAGATAGAGGCCGGGGAAACCGTCGGCATCGTCGGCGAATCGGGCTGTGGAAAATCGACGCTCGCCAAGGCGCTCATCGGCATCCTGCCGAAGAACGGCTACATCAACGGCGGGAAGATACTGTTCAAGGGCGAGGACCTGACCGACATGCCCGAGAAGCGCCGCCGAGCGCTTCGCTGGGACGAGATTTCGCTCATCGCCCAGTCCGCGATGAACGCGCTCGACCCGGTGTACACCATCCGCGAGCAGATTCTGGAGGCCATCGACGCACACTACCCGAAGATGGGACGGTCGGAGGCCCAAGACGTCATCGACGAGTCGTTCGACCTCGTCGGACTCGACCGCGACCGCCAGACGGACTATCCCCACCAGTTCTCCGGCGGGATGCGCCAGCGGGCCATGATCGCCATGTCGCTCGTCCTCGAACCGTCGCTCATCCTCGCGGACGAACCGACGACGGCGTTGGACGTCATCATGCAGGACCAGATTCTCAAGCGCATCAACGGGATTCAACAGGAGAGCGACACGGCCATGATGGTCATCACGCACGACGTGGCCGTCGTCGCGGAGACCTGCGACCGCGTGGTCGTCATGTACGCGGGCGAACTCGCCGAGGAAGGCCCGTCGGAGTTCATCTTCGGCGAACCGTACCACCCCTACACGCTCGGGCTGAAGAGCGCGTTCCCCGACATCCGCCGGTCCGAACAGGACCTCGTGAGCATCGGCGGCCACCCGCCGGATTTGAGCAACCCGCCGAGCGGGTGTCGGTTCGCGGAACGCTGTCCGCTGGCGACGGAAGTCTGCCGGGAGGAGTCCCCGCCCGCCGTCGAACACGGCGAGTTGCGCTCGTTCTGCCACCACACCGACCGGATCGACGCGGAACTTCGCTCGGTCGCCAGCAAGGCGCGGACGTGGCAGAACGACGCGTCGATGGAGGCGACCGATGACTGACGACGACACCCTCGTTCGCGTGGAGGGGTTGGAAAAGGAGTTCCCGGTCGGGAGCGGCCTCGTTTCCAGTCTGATGAACACCATCCGCGGCGAAGAGGAGGACGCGGTGCACGCCATCGACGGCATCGACTTCGAACTGCACGAGGGCGAGACGTTCGGCATCGCGGGCGAGTCCGGATGTGGGAAGACCACGACCGGGATGTGCCTGACGAAGCTGTACGAACCGACCGGCGGGAGCATCTACTACGACGGTGAGGACATCGCGGACAAGAGCGGTTCGGACCTCACGAACTTCCGTCAGAACGCCCAGATGATATTTCAGGACCCGTTCGAGAGCCTGAACCCGCGGATGACGGTGTACGATACGGTGGTCGAACCGCTCCGCATCCACGACGTTCCGAACCAGCGGGCGCGGGTCCGGCGGGCGCTCGAATTCGCGGAACTCGAACCCGCCGAATCGTTCTTCGACCGCTACCCGCACGAACTGTCCGGCGGACAGCGCCAACGCCTCGCCATCGCCCGCGCGCTGGTTATCGACCCGGACTTCATCGTCGCTGACGAACCGGTGTCGATGCTCGACGTGAGCCTTCGCGCTGGCGTGCTCTCGCTCTTGGAGCGGATGACCGACGAATTCGGGCTGTCCGTCGTGTACATCAGCCACGACCTCTCGCTCCTGCGCCACATGTGCGACCGCCTCGCAATCATGTACATGGGTAAAATCGTCGAGCAGGGGCCGACGGAGGAGATAATCACGAACCCGAAACACCCCTACACGCGGGCGCTCATCGACGCCGTGCCGGTTCCCGACCCGACGGCGGGTCGGGAGCGCGTCGAGTTGCAGGGCGAAGTCGGTGATGCCGTCAACGTCCCGTCGGGCTGTCGCTTCAAGAACCGATGTGAGAAGTACATCGGCGGCGTGTGCGATTCGGTGCAACCGCCGCTCGAAGCGAAGTCCGACGTCGAGGACGACCGGGAAGTCGCCTGCCACCTCTACGAGAGCGCGGAGGGCTTCGACCCGTACGCCGAGGCGGACGAGACGGACGGCGACGAGGCCGTCGCGGCGGAGTCGTCGGCGGACTGAACGACGCGAACTGTTTCTCTCATCCCTGCCGTTTTCGCTGACTTTCTTCCGCCTCGGCTTCGAAGCGCTCGGCACGAATCTGGTCCGAGCGTTTCCGACGCCACTCCCAGAGTCCGGCCACGATGATGAGGAGGCCGCCCGCCGCGCCACGAACCGGCGATCCCTGCATCGAGAGGAAGACGAAGACGCCGACCGCGAAGAGTAGCGAGACGCCGAGCGTTATCTTCGCCCACCCGCGCCGTGGTCCTCGGACTCGTCGCATACCGGCCCGTCGGAGGGGAGCGTTGTGAACGTTACGGGACGACGGCAATCGGCGGTGGTACCGCGGACGACTCACCGCGGCCGTCGGATGTCGTCCCGACTCGGGAACTCCCGTTCCAGCGCGGCCAACAACACCTCGGCCGTCGCGTCGGCGTCACGTATCGAGAGCGTCTCGACCGGCGAGTGCGAGTAGCGACAGGGAACCGCGATGGCACCCGCGTTGCGGCCGCCGCGGACCTGCTGGAGTTCGGTCGCGTCGGTCGAACCAGTCAGCATCACGTCGTGTTGGAGGTCCACGTCGGTCGCGTTCGCCGCGTCCCGGAGCCACGTTCTCGTCTGGCGGTCCACGATGACCCCGCCGAAAAAGTACTCGGAGGTGCCGTCCCCGAACTCGACCACCGGACCCCCGTCCAGCGTCGCGTTCACGCCTTCTTTCCGCCCGGCGGGGTAGTCGTCCACCGGGAAAATTTCGAGCGCGATGCCGACGTCGGGGTCGAGGCTGTAGCCCGCCGTCCGCGCACCGCGAAGGCCGACTTCCTCCTGTACCGTTGCGACGTAGTGAACCGTCGCGTCCACGTCCTCTTCGCGGGCGATTGCGAGCAAGATGGCCAGCGCGATGCGGTCGTCCAACGCTCGTCCGGTGATTCGGTCGTTTCCGAGTCGGGAGACGCCGTAGTCCCACACCGCGTAATCGCCCGGTTCGACGTTCATATCCGCAACCTCCTCGGGCGAGGTGGCTCCGACGTCGATGCGGAGCGATTCCGGGAGGGACTCCTTCTCGTCGTCGCTCATGTAGTGGCGACAGCGCGGGCCGACGACGCCGAGAACGCCGTCCGGGCCGACGCGGACGCGTTGGCCCGACAGGTTCCCCTTGTAGTGTCCGCCGAGCATGTGGAAGGTGAGAAAGCCGTCGTCGTCCACGTCCTCGACGAGGAACCCGAGTTCGTCGGTGTGGGCCGCGAGCATGATTTCGAAGTCGCTTCCCTCGCTCGTGGCGACGACGTTCCCCATCGCGTCGAACGACACGCTGTCGACGTGTGGTTCGATGAGTTCGGCGAACCGATCCGCGACGGCGTATTCGTTTCCGGGTGCGCCCGGCGCTTCCACCAGCGTTTCGAGGTCGTCGAACGAAACGTGCATGCGGGAACCGGGTGTGAACGGACGATAATAGTTCGGGTCCCTGCAAACCGGCAGAAGGCGTCCCCCGTCGTTAATAAAACTGTACATTCTCGGGAACTCGTTGACATCTCCGCCCATCTATCATCTGTCTCCCAATATAATGGGATAATTATTCGTTTTCGCGGATTATTTTCTAAAACGAACAAAACAACAATAAACTCCCGATACAACCCTCGACTGGGAAGCAATGACTGCAACACGACGAACGTTTCTGACGGCGGCTGGCTGTGCGGGACTGCTCGGGCTCGGTGTAACGGCGACGACAGGTGAAAGCGAAACGACCGTTTCGCGCGATTCGTACACGATTCGGAGCGGCACCGACCAAGAAACGACGGTGTTCGTCACGTCCGCGAGCGAGTCCGGCCCGACGGTGATGGTCGTCGGCGGCGTACACGGAAACGAAAACGGAGGCTACACGGCGGCCGAGAAGGTCGCCCAGTGGGACATCGCCCGCGGAACGCTGGTGACGATTCCGAAGGCGAACGCCGCGGCGGTCGAGGAGGATTCCCGCATCGCGGACGGCGGCGTGGACCTGAATCGCCAGTTCCCGACCGGTGAGGAACCGGAGACGGAACTCGCCCGCGCCATCTGGGGCGTCGTCGAGCGATTCCAACCGGATACCGTCATCGACCTCCACGAATCCGTCGGCATCTACGACGGCGATATGGTCGGCGGCGTCGGTCAGGCCATCTTCTCGTCGTGGGACGACCGGGCGTTCAGCGACGCCAGAGCGGCCGCAGACTATCTCAACGACAACTACGTCTCGCGCGACGGCTACGACTTCACGGTCGACCCGTTCTCTTCGTCCTCCAACGAACCGACCGGTCTGCTCACGCACAAGGCCGCGCGCGACACCGACGCCGTTGCGTTCCTCGTCGAAGCGACCTCGGATGACACGGCCCTCGATACGCGAGTGCAGTGGCTCACCAAGATATCCCAACAACTCGTCGAGGAGGACGTGCTCACTTCGTCGGATGGCGGAAGCGGCGGAGACGGCGGCGACGATGGCGGTGACGACGGAAGCGACGGAAGCGACGGAAGCGATGGCAGCGACGGTAGTGACGACGGCGGCGATGGTGGCAACGACGGCGACAACGAACAGAACGAGGCCCCAGTCGCGCGGATCCAGACGACGCCGAGCGATACGACCGGCGGGGCGCTCGAACGCGGCGATACGGTGACGCTCGACGCCTCCTCGTCGTCGGACGACGGTGAAATCGTCGAATACATGTGGGACATCGACGGCGACGGGTCGTTCGAGGAAAGCGGCGAGACGGCCGAGATGACCCTCTCTACCTGTGGTCGCTACCGCGTCACCCTCCAAGTCACCGACGACGAGGGTGCGACGGCCACGGACGAGGCTATCCTCTCCGTCAAATAACGACCGCATCCGACCGATTCGCTCGTATTTTTCGAACGGGTCGCGATCCACGTACATCGACCATTCCTATCGCCGAGAGAGGGTTCGCTCTGCGGTCGGAATACGTGAGGAGAGGAAACGAACCGCCGAGAAACCGAGTTAGTCGTCGCTCGTGTCGAGACCGAGTTCCACCAATGTTTCTTCCGAGACGCCGCTATCGAGAAGTCGTCGTCGTAAATCCCGTCGATCCGCATCTGAGAGGTCGATAGATGTCCCGGTGTCGATGCCGTCGTCCCCGCGACCGTCGCTCTGTCTCGTAATTTCGTAGGCGTCGCGGATGAGTTCGGCTTCTAGTTTCGGGACTGATTGGGGAATCTCTGGTGATTTTTTGATTCCAGACATCGTTTCCCGCCACTCACAGGAGGGTGTTAAAGTTATTTTAGACTAACAGATTTGTCTTTTCCCTGTTGTACTGTTCTCTTTCGTGATATGCACCGCAGGATAAGCGTAGGATTGCTCCCCGTGTCTAATTAGACCACGCCCGGAAAACAACGAAGCGGTATCGAGACGGAAAATACGCGACGGTGCCGTCATCACTCGACGAGGAGCGGGATTTCGGTCGCGTCCGCTCGAACGTCGTCCATGTCCGGCACCGTCGTTCCGGGAACGGTCACGACGCGCGACGCGACGGTGACGCCGACCCGGAGCGCGATTCGGTCCGTCTGCCCGCGAGCGAGCGTCGAGAGGACGCCCGCGAGCAGTCCGTCGCCGGCGCCGACCGTATCCACCACGTCAACGTCCAGCGGTTCCGCGTGGAACACGCCGTCGTCCGAGGTGAGCAGCGCGCCGTCGTCCCCGAGCGAGGTGATAACGCGGTCGAACCCCCTCTCGCGGAGCGCCTGCGACGCCTCGGCGCACTCCTCGATGCTGTGGACCGGCATCCCGGTCGCGCTCGCCAGTTCGCTCCGGTTGGGTTTACAGAGCGCGTAGTCGCCCGCGATGCCGGTCAGGAGGTCGCCCTGCACGTCCACGACGGTTTCCCACGACCCCGCGCCCGCGATGCGGTCGATGGTCGCCGGGCCGAGGTTCGGCGGGAGGCTTCCGGCGATGACGACGATTTCGGGGTCGTACTCGCGGACCGTCCCGATGAGTTCGCGGACGGTTTCGTCCTTGACGCCCTGTCCCGACTGGTTGAGTTTGTACTCGCCGTCCTCGCCGAGAATCGTGGTGTTGAGTCGGGTGCAGACGTCCATCTCGACGAAATCGTTGGCGACCTTGCCGCGGGTGAGTTGTTCCTCGATGTACCGGCCGAGGAACCCGCCGACGAAGCCCGTTGCGAGCGTCTCGACCTCCAGTCTGGCGAGGTACTTCGAGACGTTGATTCCCTTTCCGCCGGGGTCGTACTGCGCCATGCTCGACCGGAGGACGCCGTTCGGTTCGATGTCCGATTCGACGGTGACGGTGTAATCGACGGCCGGGTTGAGCGTGACGGTCAGAATCATGCGTCCACCTCTTCGACGATTTCGACGCCCGTCGTCTCGAACGGTTCGCGGTACTCCGGCGGGACGGCCGCGTCGGTGACGATGGCGTCCACGTCTTCGAACGACGCGAAGCGGAAGAAACTCCGCCGACCGAACTTGCTCCCGTCGGCGACGAGGACGACGCGACTCGCCTTCTCGCACATCCGCGATTTGATGCGCGCTTCGTCCTCGTTCGGCGTCGTCAGTCCGGCGTCGGGGTGTATCCCGTTCGTCCCGAGGAACAGCACGTCGAAGTTGGTTCGGTCGAGAAAGCTCTCGCCGGTCGGCCCGACGAGCGACCACGTTGAGCGCCGCAGCGTTCCGCCGGTGACCTTCACCTCGATACCCGCCTCGGCGAGTTGCATCGACACGAGCGGCGAGTTCGTCGCGGCGGTAATCGAGACGTCGCTCGGGACGTGCTTTGCGACCTCGATGGTCGTCGTTCCCGAATCGAAGAAGACGACCTGCCCGTCTTGGAGAGTTTCGGCGGCACGTCGTCCGATGGTGCGTTTCGCCTCCCGCTTTTGGACCTGTTTCTGTCCGTACGTTCGCTCCTCGCCGACCGTTTCGACCGGCAGGGCACCGCCGTGCGACCGCTCGATGCGCCCCTCGTCCTCCAAGTCCCGGAGGTCGCGGCGGATGGTCGCCTCCGAGACGTCGAGGCGACCGGCGAGATCGCCGACGGTACTGCCGTTCTCTTCGGAGACTATCTCGACGATTCTGCGTTTTCGTTCGTCAGGCAACATATGTTCGTATCGAATCGACTCGGTATCGAGTCAAGGGCGGCGCGTTCGTTGGTTTTGTTGGCCATTCGACGCCATAACCTCTCTGGTGACGTCGGATTATATTGCCGCTTTCGTCGCGGATTTGCCTTCCGTTTGCGAGAGGAGGGCGGGCGGGCGGCATCTCACTCCGACAGCAGGACGAGAAACGTCAGCGCGATTCCCGCCCCGACGGTTGCGACGACGGTCCCGCCGTACGCGCCGATGTGGTAGTCGTAGGCCGCGACGGCCGCCATGAGACAGCAGGCGACGACCAACAGGTTCTCTCGGTCCGGTACCCACGAGGTGACGCTCACTGCCATCGGTCAGTGCGTCGCCTCCGTCGCTTTCGGCTCCTTCGGCGGCGAGTAGGTCAGTGATTCGCCGGTGTCGGCGTCGAAGTAGTGAAGCGACCGACGGTCGAACTCGACGTTAACGCGGTCGTTGAGTTCGACGGGGACGCTCGGTTCGACGGACGCTTTGATGGTGATGTCGTCGCCGAGGTCGAGTTCGAGGACGGTCTTTTCGCCCTGCGGTTCCACGACCTCCACGAGCGCCGGGAGGCCGTCCGGCCGGAGCGTGACGTTCTCCGGACGGACGCCAACGACGATTCGGTCGCCGACCCGGCCGTCGAGCGCGTCGCGGTAGGACTCGGGAACCTCGTGTTGGAACGGCCCGACGTCCACGACGAGGCTGTCGTCGCGGCGGGTCAGTTTCCCTTCGACGAAGTTCATCGACGGACTGCCGAGGAAGTCGGCGACGAACCGGTTTCGCGGATGGGCGTAGACGTACGTCGGGTCGCCGACCTGCTGAATCTCGCCGTCGTTCATGACCGCGATTTGGTCGGCGAGCGTCATCGCCTCGATTTGGTCGTGCGTGACGTACACCGTCGTCGTCGAGAGTTGCTCGTGCAGTTTGTTGAGTTCTGCGCGCATCTGCACGCGCAGTTTGGCGTCGAGGTTCGACAGCGGTTCGTCCATCAGGAACACGTCGGGTTCCCGGACGATTGCGCGGCCGAGCGCGACGCGCTGTTGTTGCCCGCCTGAGAGCTCCGCGGGACGACGGTCCAGCAGTTCGTCGATTTGGAGGAGGTCGGCGGCGTCGTCCACCCGCTCCTCGATGATGTCGTCGTCGACGCCGTGTTGTTCCAGCCCGAACCGCATGTTCTCGCCGACGGTCTTGTGCGGGTAGAGCGCGTAATTCTGGAACACCATGGCGATGTCCCGCTCGTACGCCCGGTGGTCGTTGACCATCCGGTCGCCGATGTATATCTCGCCGTCCGTCGCGCGTTCGAGTCCGGCGATGAGACGAAGCGTCGTCGTCTTGCCGCACCCGGACGGGCCGACGAACACCGTGAAGGATTCGTCGGGGATGTCGAGCGAGATGCCGTCCACCGCAACCACGTCGTCGAATCGCTTTTCGAGCGCGTCGAGCGTTACTTCAGCCATCGATACCACATCCGTCGTCAGTCTGATTGAATCGCATAGTGGGGGTCGGTTCCGTCATTCTTTCACTGCTCCTTGCGTGAGGCCGCTGACGATGTAGCGCTGGAAGAACAGGCCGAACAGGATGCCCGGCAGGGCCGCTATCATCCCGCCCGCGGCGAGGTGCGCCCAGTCGATGAAGTCGTCCGCGACGAACAGGGAGACGCCAATCGGGAGCGTCTGTGAAACCTCCGAGGACGTGAGAACGAGCGCGAAGACGAACTCGTTCCACGAGAAGATGAAGGCCAGGATGGCCGTCGCCGCGATACCCGGCTTCGCCACCGGGAGGATGACCTTGAAGAAGCCCTCCCACGTCGAACAGCCGTCGACTTGGGCCTGCTCGTCCAGCGAGCGCGGCACGCCGTCGAAGTAGTTCTTCATTATCCACACCGCGAAGGGGAGATTGAAGAACGTGTACGTCAGGATGAGCGCCGCCTTCGTGTTGTAGAGGCTGCCCGTGAGCGCGCCGATGACCGGCGGGTTCGACATAATCTCGAAGAACGGGACGATGAGCGCGATGGGCGGAATCATCCGCGCGGCGATGATGGACAGCAACAGCGCCTTGTTGCCGAGGAAGTCGTAGCGGGAGAACGTGTATCCCGAGAGCGTCCCCAGCGTGACGCAGATGAGCGTCGTCGTCCCGGCGACAATGAGGCTGTTCAGCGTGTAGGTGCCGAACGGCCGGTTCTGGAAGATTTCGACGTAGTTCGAGAGCGTCGGGTCGTGCGGGTAGAACGTGATGGGGAACGAGAGCGTCTCCGAGGGCGCCTTGAAACTCGTGATGAGGATGTAGTATATCGGGAACCACACCACCACGACGTACAGGGCGAGCAGGCCGTACGCGACCATCCGGTCCCGGACCACGCTCGACCACTCGTCTTCCGTGTTCAGGTTCAAGCTACGACGAACTCTGCTCAGCGTGTCTGTTTTCGTACTCATGTTTCGTAGGGGGTCCCTCCGAAGACCTTGTAGAGGACCGCGACGACGGCGAACGTCACCGCGAGCATGACGACGCCGAGCGCGGCACCTTGGCCGGTATCACCGAACACCATCGCGGTACGGTAGAGCCACGAGGCCCACACTTCGGTGGACTTTCCGGGGCCGCCGTGGGTCATCACCCACACGAGGTCGAGCGCCCGGATGTCGAAGATGATGCGGATGGTGAGCGCGACCAGAATCGACGGCTTGAGGAACGGGTAGGTGACGTTCCAGAACCGCGACCAGCGGCTCGCGCCGTCCACCTCGGCCGCGTCGTACAGCTGTTCGGGACGTTCTGGAGTCCCGCGAGGAGGATGATGATGATGAAGGGCGTGAACACCCACACGTCGGCGATGATGAGCGCCATCATCGCCAGCGTGCCGTCCGAGAGGAACGGAATCTGTTCCGAGATGACGCCGCCGCCGACGAGGACGCCGTTTATCGCGCCGTACTGCGTCTGGAACATCCAGCGCCACATCAGGCCGCTCATGACGTAGGGGAGAATCCACGGCACGATGACCGCGGTGCGAATCCACCCGCGCCCCTTTAGGTCCTTGTTGAGCAGCATGGCGATGCCGAGGCCCAACAGGAACGAGATGGTGACGCTACAGCCGACGTAGACGAGGGTGTGTTTCGTGAACTGTACGAGGTCCGGGTTGAGCGCCCGAGGGTGCCGTTCTCGAAGATGAGCGAGGCGAAGTTATCCAGCCCGACGAACTGTTTTTCCTGCGTTATCGGGTTCGTGTAGAACAGACTCGACCACAGGAGTTGGAGCGTCGGATAGAGGATAACCCCGGCTATCCAGAGCACCGTCGGTCCCACGGTGAGGGGAATGAACAGGCGGTCGAGCCGCCGTCGAAGCGAACGTGTATTCTCTGCCATGTATTGGAAAGGGGAACCCGAAATCTAGAGGACCTTGTTCTTCTTGTAGAGCGACGTGATGTCCTCTTGGGCCTTCGAGAGGGCCGATTTGGCGTCCTTCTTCCCGAGGAAGACGGGCGTGATATTCGACGACAGAATGTCATCGACCTGCGGTTGCAGGCGGTAGACCTCGCTCTTGGCGTTCTTGAGGTTGTACTTCATGTTCGCGCGCAACTCTTTCGGATACTTCTTTTTGACCTCCTCGTCCTCGTACACCTCGGGAATGGCCGCCGGGTTGCCCTCGACCACCATGTCGGTCTTGCAGGACTCGGGGGTGCTCATGAACTCCGCGAACTTCTTCGCGGCCTTCTTGCGCTTCGAGAACGCCGAGACGGCGACGCCGTTCGTGTCTTGGAACGTCGCGCGGGAGGCGGGACCCTTCGGCGGTTTGGCGATGCCGAGGCGGTCCTTTTTCCAGCCCTCGTTGAGCGCGCGCGACCCGAGCGGCGTCCAGCCCTCGACGGTGGCGAACTTCCCGCCGACGAAGGCGTCGCCGACGTTCCCCTCGTTCATGCTCTGGATGCCGCTGGGGAGGAGTCCCTTCTTGCGGAGCGGCGTCAGGAAGTCGTCGAACACCGTCGCGCCTTTGTCTGCGAAGACGGGCTCGTGTTTGTCGTTGAACAGTTGGCCGCCCGCCTGCCAGAGGAACTGTTTGAACATGAAAACGTCCTTGTTCGCCCACGTGAAGCCGAACCCGGACTTGTCGTTGCCCACCTTGTCGCCGAGCGCGAGCACGTCGTCCCACGTGTCCGGCGGCGACGAGATGCCCTGCTTCTCGAAGTACTGTTTGTCGTAGAGGAAGTTCCCCCACTTGCCTATCTGCGGGGCCATATACGTCTTCCCGTCGAACGTGACGAGATTTTGGAGGTTCTCCGGGAACTTGCCCATGTGCGAATCGGAGAGGCCGAGGGGTTCGAGCCAGTCGGCCGCGACGAAATCGGCGAGCCACCACGTCGGCCCGTTGAAGGCGTCCACCTTGCTTCCCTCGTTTCGCCACTGCGTAATGAGCGTCGTCTTCAGGTTGCTCCACGGCACCTCGTTCACGTCGACCGTGATACCCGTCTCGTCTTCGAACCGCTCGATGTTCTTTTTCGTTCCGGGGTCGTCCTTCAGACTGCCCGCGTTGAAGAAGACGATTTTGTCGGCCATCTCGCCGTCGCCGCCACCGTCGTTTTTCGAACCTTTACCGTCTTTCGAGGAGGTACAGCCCGCCAGCGCGGTCGTTCCCGCGATACCGAGTGTGCCCGTCGCTTGAACGAACCGACGCCGTGTATGGTTGTATTCATCACCCATGACATCCAGAACCATACAGAACGACCATAATAAATGTTCTGCAAAAACATGCAGATTCAGTCAAACCCAATCACGAACTGCATCAATTAGGAACAAAAATAAACAATGTTGGGTGGGTCGCCGTTCGATATGCCGTGGGAGAACCGTGGAAAACGACGAAGAGGCAAGACGTACGGACGATTTACCGGAAACGACACGAGTCGATGACGACTCGTGTTCGAATCTGCACGAACGCGTTCGTTCGACTGATTCGGCGGCAGGGTCACTCCCAGTTCGTCGCCGCGTCCCGCTGCCGGAACAGGTCGGGGCGCCGCAGATACCGGACGAGGAAGTACGTGCCCAAGAGGGCGATGCTTCCCACGGACCAGAGGACCTCCGTCGAACCCAGTCCGACCATGGCGACGCTCAACGCGACCAGCGCCACGGCGGGGAGGGCGTCGCCGCCAGGAGCGCGAAACGGCGGCGTCACGTCGGTGCGGTAGTGTCGAAGCCCGACGAACGAGACGATGTTGAGGGCGTACGGGAGGCCGGTTCCGACGACGGACGCGATGACCAGCAGTTCGTAGAAGTACTCCGGGAAAATCGTCAACGCGGCCGCCACCAGACTGACCGCGACCAGCCCGACCCACGGCACCTGAAACCGCGAGTGGATGGCCGCGAACGCCCGCGGCAGGGTTCCGTTTCGTCCCAGCGCGAACACGACGCGACTGGCGCTCATCGTCCCGACGAGCATCGTGGTGAAGATGGCGACGACTGCGGCGAGCGGGAGGAAATATTGTCGAACCATCGGCACTCCGAGTTTCGACGCGGCCACCCCGAGCGGCACCGTCGTCACGGGGCTCCCCTCCGCGAACGCCGACGGCGCGACGACGCCGTGCAGCGCGACGACGACGGCGGTGTAGAGGACCGTCGTGACGAGGAGTGACAGCAAAATCGCCCGTGGAACCGTCTTCGCTGGCCGTTTCACTTCCTCCGCGACGGACGGAATCGCGGTCCACGCGCCGTAGCCCGTGAGCGCCAGTTGCACCGCGGCGAAGAACTTCGCGGGACCCCTTGTGAAGAAGGGGTCGTAGTTGGTCGGCTCGAACCGCGTGAGGCTGATGGCCACGAAGACGAGCAGTATCGTGAGCAACAGCGCGGACAGGACGAGGTTCGTCCGACTCGTGCTCGTCACGCCGACGAGGTTGACGAGGAAGCTCAACGCGATGGCGGCGAGGGCGATGGGAACGACGTACCCCTTCGCGCGCGGAAACGCGATGCCGAGATACTGCGCGATGGCGAGCGCCGAAATCGTGACGCTGAACACCATACCGATGCAGTAGGACGTCCCTTCGAGGTAACTGGCGAAGAGTCGAACCGTCCGGTTCCGCCCGAACGTCTCCGCGGGGAAGACCGCGGGACCGCCCGCTTTCGGGAACGCCAGCGCGAGTTCCGTATAGCAGAGCGCGATTATCATCATCAGCAGTCCGGCGACCACCCACGCGAGCGTCGAGGCGGGACCCGCCAGGTGTCCCGTCGAACCGGGAAAGACGAAGATAGCCGACCCGACCATGCCCCCGACGCTCAGCAGGACGCAATCCAGCAGTCCGAGCGTTCGCGTCAATCCGTCGTCAGCCGTCGATTCGTCGCGTCCGGTCATGCTTCGAACATCTCTCGGTCGGAAGTATGGATGCCTCTCATATAATTGCTCTCAAATTCGTTTAGCATTCCAAAATTGGAATGGGGGCGGATTGGAAGCGGTGTGCGGCCCCGCATATTTTATCAACAAACTTCAATCTCCGTTTAACGACAACTAAAGGAAAATTTATGACGAACGATGGCGTCTAATCGGTAGTTCACGATGGATACAACAGCGAAGCGACGCGGATTTCTCAAGGGAATCGCGGCGACGACCGTCGGCATCACCGCCACGACACCCGGAAGCGCCTCCGAAACGGTGACGTACCTCGTCACGACCGGGAGCCGAAACGCCGTACAAAAACTCGAACGGGCGGGTTACACCGTCCAGAACGAAATCCCGGACGCGAACATCCTGTTCGTCCTCGGTCCCGCCGACGCCGAAGACGACCTTCGCGGCGTCCCCGGAGTTCACGAGGCGGTGTCGGACATGGCGTACGAGTTGGGCACCTCGACCGTCGAATCGACCGGCGTCGCGGCGGACGCCGAATACGCCGAGTTACAGTGGGACAAGCAGGTCACGGACGCGTTCGAGGCCCACGCAACCGCGACGGGGGAGGGGACGCGCATCGCCATCGTCGATACGGGCGTCGACCACACGCACCCCGACCTCGCGGCCAACGTCAATACGGACCTCGGGCGGTCGGTCATCGACGGGGAGTTCGGAACGGACGCCGGACCGGTCGCGGCCCACGGGACGCACGTCGCCGGAATCACCGCCGCGATGGGCGCGCAAGGCGTGGTCGGCATGGCTCCCGACGCCGAACTCGTCCCGCTCCGCGTGTTTCCCGAGGAGGGGCCGCTCCTCGAACGAATCAGCGACTGCCTGCTGGCCATCGACTACGCGGCCGAAATCGGTGCGGACGCGGTGAACATGAGCCTCGGGTGGGACCCGCGTCCGCCGCGGGAGAACCAAACGTCGCGCGGCGTCCGTCGCGTCATCTGCGAACGCGTCGTTCGGAGCGCCCTCCGGCGCGGGACGACCGTCGTGGTGTCGGCGGGCAACGAGGAGACGGACCTCCAACACGGGGGCTACCGCGACATGTGGACGAGCCTCGAAAGCACGTTGGGCGTGAGCGCGACCGGTCCGAACGACGAACTGTCGTTCTACTCGAACTACGGCGTGGACGACGTTGCGGTCGGCGCGCCCGGCGGTGGCTACGAGACGCTCGAAAAGAGCCTCGCGGACGACACCGCGTGGCCGTATCCGACCAACCTCGTGCTTTCGACCGTCCCGGGCGACGACTACGCCTACTTCGCGGGCACGTCGATGGCGTCGCCGCAGGTCGCCGGTCTCGTCGGACTCGTCCGCGAACTGGACCCCACCGCGAACCCCCAACAGGTGGCCGGTGTCATCGAACGCAACGCCGAGAAAAGCAACGGTCGGAGCGACCCCGACCTCGGCGCTGGCCGGATAAACGCGCTGCACACGGTCGAGTCGCTCACGAAATAGGCGCGGCCGTCTATCGCCACTCGGTCAGCACTGCCGTGTCCGTACTGTCCGTTGCAATCCACGCGTCGTCCCGCGTGATGTCCGCGATGATGGCCCGGTTCGGACACCGTTCGTCGGGCGTCTCGTCTATCGCGAAGACGATTTCGGGTGCGTCCGTTCCGTCCCGTCGTCTGCCGAGTGCTGAGTGCGTCATGGTCGTTGGTTTCGTTCGTTCGGTTGCCGATACGTCTCGCCAGTTGCTTCGAAGGTCAGTATAAAAGCCGTTCTGACCACACTGTCGAATCACCGCGGCTCGAAGTCGTCCGGGTCGAATCGATACTCGCCGTCCGGGTGGGTCGGTGTCGGTCGCCGGGTCGAGAGTTCGGGGGCGAACATCCAGACCAAGACGAGAATCCCGATGAAGGCCGGAAGGACGGTGAAAAAGGGGACCGTCTCTCCGAGCCATCGAACTCCCTCCCAGAAGTCCATAAGTGTGAGTGTCACTCCCATACGTCGTTCGGCTGATACCTAGAACTGCTATGGCATAACGGTGCCGATTTTTCATCCAAAACAAACCCTACAGGTCCGCCAGTCTCCTCGTCGTCACCCTCGCCGCCCTGTGACGTTGTTCATCCGCGTCGCCGTCGTATTCCCGCATCCGGTGCACGTGCTCACCCGATACGGTTCACGCGAAAACACCGCGTTGTCGCTGTCCCCGTTCTCGGTTCGAATCTCGATTTTCACCTCGTGGGGCGTCTGCCGCCCGCACTCCGGGCACGATTCCACGATGTCGGTTACGAACCCGTCTCCGGATTTCGTCTCCGTCATGGTGACGCCACCCCCGGGTCGGTTCGCCGCATCGAATGCTGTGGCGGT
>NZ_MEIH01000091.1:0-11923 GCF_001723155.1 Haladaptatus sp. W1 | reverse complement strand
AGTTTCGTCTCGCACGTAGTCACGCTCTACGTTTGGTATCTCCGAGACAAACCGCCAATCGCCCTCATCACGTGGGCCGCATACGCGCTGTTCTGGGCATACCTCGCCGTTACGGCGTTCTTCGAACTGGAGTTCGCCACAGTCGGATTGGCGGTCCTCCTCGTGGTCGTTCTCTCGCTTACGGCCGTTCTCCTCCATCATCAGTGGACGAATGACCGAACGCAGTCCGCCTGACGCGACGACCTCGACCGGGTACTGTTTCCTATCGACTGTTCCTATATCCTCCTTCGAAGTACTATTTTCGATGAAATCTACTGAATATTACTGTTATCTACTAAATCATACTGATTTGCACCATTACGCGATAGCGACCAGCGTTTCCTCCTCCCTGTCAGTGCTCTCCGTCCTCGTGCTCCCGCGCCGCACCGACGGCGCGCGCTATCAGACCGGCCTGTCCGCCCGCCACGAACCCCGCGTCGATGTTGACCACGGACAGCACCGTACACGACTGCAACATCCCCGAGAGCGCCGCCTCGCCGTCGCTCGCGTGGCCGTAGCCGTTCGACACCGGCAGGCCGATGACGGGCGTGTCCACGAGTCCGGCGATGACGGTGGGGAGCGCGCCCTCGCGCCCCGCGGCGACGACGAGGGCGTCCGCCGCGCGGAGGGCGTCCACCTCGTCCAACACGCGGACCAGGGAGGCGACGCCCACGTCGTGAATCTCCTCGACGGTCGCGCCCATCTCCGACGCGATGACTGCGGCTTCTCCGGCGGGAATCGCGTCGCTCGTGCCCGCGCTGACGATGCCGACCGTCGCGTTCACCTCGGGCGGTTCGAAGGTCGGCGCGTGGGCGACGAGGACGTTCGCTCGCGTTCGAACCCGCACGTCCGCGTCCGGGTGGTCTGCATCGAGCCTCCGCTGGACCGCCCCCGTGTGGTCGTCGTCCACCCGCGTGACTATCGCTCTGCCCGCGGTTTCGACGGCCGTGGTTGCGAGTTCCGCGACTTCGCTCGGCGTCTTTCCGTCGGCGAGTATCGCCTCCGGGACGCCGCGACGCCGCTCGCGGGCCGCATCGAACCGCCCGGCCCCGTTCGTCGCGTATCCCGATAACATCGCCTCCGCTTCGGCGACGCTGGTTTCCCCGTTCGCCACCGATTCGAGTAGTTCGCGCATATTCGCCACTCTGTGGCCCTCCTACTCCTGTCTGTCGTCCGCGGTCAATCTACTTTACTTCACTTAAAGCTTTTGGCGGCACCGACAGAGTAGGTCACATTCTTCGACTCGTGGGTGTTCACCGCATAATTTGGGAAGCTTTATTAAGCGCGCTACGGAACGTCAATCCTGTATGGCAGACCTTATTGTCAAAGCGGCTGTGAAAGAAGCGCTCGACGACAAAAACGTTGCCTCGGACTTCTACGACGCACTCGACGTTGAAGTCGAGGAACTCCTCGAGGACGCTGCACGACGCGCAGAAGAGAACGACCGAAAGACGGTCCAGCCGCGCGACCTGTAAAAACGGAACTCCCTTCATTTATTTTTTCGCCGTCCAGCGACAGCGTTCGACGCACCAGCGGTCGTCTCGGCCGGGTCTGACGACCCCACAACGGCGTTTTCTAGCTCTTTCGGGCGCTTTCCGACGCTCTTCGTCACACTCGTCTCACGTCTACGCCGTCGTCGTTCCCGGCGTGTATCTCGTCAGCCATCCCGACGAACAGTCCGTGTTCCACCACGCCCGGAATCGCCGAGAGGTCGGCCGCGAGGTCGCCGGGCGAGTCGATTTCTCCGAACTCACAGTCGAGGACGAGGTTTCCGTTGTCGGTCACGACCGGCCCGTCCTTTCGCTCCGCGTCGCGCAACGTCGGGTCCCCGCCGAGACGGCGAACGTCGTCGGCCACCGTCGTGCGAGCGGCGGGTAGCACCTCGACCGGAACCGGATGTTGCAGCCGTTCTGCCGCTTTGCTCGGGTCCACGACGACGAGAAACCGGTCCGCCGCTCCGTCCACGATTTTCTCCCGAGCGTGCGCCGCTCCGCCGCCCTTGATGAGGTCGCCCCCGGCGAACTGGTCCGCGCCGTCGATGGCCACGTCGATTCCCGACACGGCATCGAGGTCGGTCAGCGGAATCCCTTCCGCCTGTGCCAGTTGCCGCGATTGGAACGACGTCGGCACCCCGCGTACGTCGAGTCCCGAATCGACCATCCGGCCGAGTGCTCGAATCGCGTGAGCCGTCGTACTCCCCGTTCCAAGTCCGACTACCATGCCATCTTCGACCGCCTCCGCCGCGCTTTCGCCCGCGTTTCGCTTCGCCTCGTCGCTTCCACCCGTCGTTTTCATGTTCGTGGAAATCGGTGCGGCCCGGAAAAAGGTTGCTAGCGCGTCCGTGAGACTCCCCCCGATAAATAAACTGGACGTTCGAAGGGTCAGCTACAGGCCCGCTTCCCCGTTACGTCTACCCGGATGTGGTTCCCCACATTCGGGAGGATGGGGTTCGGTTCCTCTTGTAGCCTTTCGCCCGATTCAGTCCTCGAACGGGAGGGTACCGGGCTCCTCGACGACTACCCACCAGTGGTAGTCGGCTTTGGGATGTCGCCGCTCCACGTGTTCTCGCAACTCCTCGCCCTGTTCGAAGTCGCGCCCACAGAGGTTGCACCGGTGATGTCGTTTTCGAGCCATGGGGCTAGAACGCCGTTGAACCGCTAAAACTCGTCGTCCGTTCGCGCGTCGGTAACCGTCGTTTTCTGCACCGCCCATAGCACTATTTCGCTCGCTGTCGTAGCCCTGGCCATGACACGCGAACAACTGGTACACGCGGCGGAGGAACTGAAACAGGCCAGCGCCGACACCACCGGTGAGGTCAAAGAACGTCTTGAATCGCAGGCTGACTCCCTCCACTCGCTCGCCGAGGCCGACCACGGCCCGGACCACGGCCGACTCGACCGCATCATGCACGCCCTCTCGGAACTCGAAAGCGACGTTGACGAAGAAACCGCGAAACGGATCGATAGTGCCTACGACCACGTGAAGGCCCACCGCGAAACCGTCAGCGGCGTTTAAAACTCCCTCGCTCAGCAGACCGGTTTCGGATTGACGCCCATCGACTCCAGCGAGTCGGTGTACTCCTCGTAGGCGGCGGTAATCGCGCCCTCGGCGGCCTCTTTTGCTGTCTCCCAGTCCTCGTCCGAGTCACAGCGCTCGCCGAGGAGCGCGAGCGTGTCGTCCAACTGGTCGCCGAGGTCGCCTTTCAGGTCGCGGAACAACTGAGCCGTCATCGGGTCGGCCTGTCCCGTGAAAAAGCCCGTCATCTGCTTTTTCGATTTCTCGCTCGCCAGCGTCCGCCCGATGAATCCGCCGAGGCGCGCGGTGGTGTCGTCCAGTCCGCGGAGGTACTCGTGGAGCGCGGGCACGTCTCCGACGTCGTGGTCGTCCACTTTCCCGGACACACGCTCGTAGTGGTCGTTCTCTACGTCCGCGATACCCGTGAACAGTTCGCTCGCGTCGGAGTCGTCCTCGTCGTCTGCCCACCCTTCGAACGTTCGGGCGGCCGCGTGTTCGGAGTCGGCGGCGGCGCGGAACACTTCGTCGGCGTCCATCTCTCCGTTCGTCGCGGCGTACAGCGACTTCGAGGAGCCGAGGCGCGAAAGGGCGGTTTCGTTTTCCTTGCGGACCACTTCGAGAAATTCCTCCGAGTTCATGTGCCACGGTACGAAGCCGTTCGGCTTGTAATCACCGACGTCGGAAACGCTCGGTCTACTGCATGTCGTCCAACTCGACGAAAACATCCGCGTCCGCGGTTATCCAGCTCGCCATGCGTTCGAGGCGGGTGGCTTCCGTCGGGTAAATCGTACACCGATTCGGTTTGCCGTCGTACTCGACCACGACGGAGGACAACTCGAAGGACTGCGGGGCGGCGACGTTCTGTTCCGGTTCGGACGGCTTGTCGACGGTATGGAAATGTCCGGTCATGGTGTCCTCGTGGGGGCGTCCCGACGACGCCGTACTATTGAGATTCGGCCCGCTCTCAATAATCCCTGCTAGTTGTTCTCCATAGCCCTCGATAGCGGTCGGTATCTGTCGGCCGTCCGGGTTATCGGTCGTTTGGGCTATCGACCGCTTGGGATGTTACTGCCACGGGATATATCGGCTCGAAGAAAAACGGGTCGGTCGTTTCGGTCGCTGTGGTCAGTTTCCGGTTTCGATGGGCGCGTCCACGAGGTTGCCCCACTCGGTCCACGACCCGTCGTAGTTGGCGACGTTGTCGTAACCGAGCAGTTCCGAGAGTGCGAACCACGCGATGGACGAGCGCTCACCGATACGGCAGTAGGCAACGACCTGCTGGTCGTTGGTGACGCCTTCACTCTCGTACAGGTCGCGGAGTTCCTCGGCGGACTTGAACGTCCCGTCGTCGTTCACGGTGGCCGCCCACGAGATGTTCGATGCACCAGGGACGTGGCCGCCGCGCTGGGCCGTCTCCTGCAGTCCCGGGGGCGCGAGGATTTCGCCGCTGAACTCCTCGGGCGACCGAACGTCCACGAGGGGGACGCCGCGGTCGATGGCTTTCTCCACGTCGTCGCGGTACGCGCGGATTCCCTCGAAGGGACCGCGGGCGTCGTAGTCGACTTCGGGGTACGACGGTACCTCATCCGTCGTCGGGAAGCCGTTTTCGAGCCAGTAGTCGCGCCCGCCGTCGAGGAGGCGCACGTCGCGGTGGCCGTAGTACGTGAACTGCCAGTAGGCGTAGGCGGCGAACCAGTTGGAGTTGTCGCCGTACAGGACGACCGTGGTGTCCTCGGCGATTCCGTGTCCGCCGAGCAGGTCCTCGAAGTCGTCCTTTTCGAGGATGTCGCGCGTGGTCTGGTCCTGCAGTTGCGTCTCCCAGTTGATCCCGATTGCACCCGGCGCGTGGGCGGCGTCGTAGGCTTCGGTGTCGACGTCGACCTCTACGAGTCGATAGTTCGGTTCGTCACTTTGGAACTCGTCGAGGTGGTCTTCCACCCACTCGGCGCTGACGAGAACGTCCTTGGCGTAGTCGCTGTCGCTCATGCGTCCCCTTCTTCCCGTGCTCCGGTTATATTCTTGTTACTGCCGGAAGGTTCCGCCTTCTGTCGAGCTTCCCGGCAAAAATCCCCGCAAGTTTGGAGCGGATTCCCGACTCCCCGGTCCCCGGTGGGTGGTGAACCGGACGCGACGACCAACTATCGGCAACACCGGCCGGTATCTGCAGTCAGAAGCCGGATTCGACGGTACCCGGAGGGCTAAGACGCTGGACTCGGTACCGGGGACCGATGCACGAGAACGTCGTCGTCTCGGCGGAATGGCTCGCCGACCGACTTGACGAGGTACGAGTCGTTGACGTCCGCGACGCGTGGGAGTACGACGGAATCGGCCACCTCCCCGGCGCGGTCAACATCCCGTTCGACGCCTTCCGCTCGTCCGACGCGGACGACGCCGGAATGCTCCCCGGTGTCGAGGCGTGGGAGGACCTCCTCGGAAGCGCCGGTATCGACGAAGACGACACCATCGTCGCCTACGACGACATGCACGGCGTGTTCGCGGCGCGGTTCCTCGTCACCGCCGAACTGTACGGTCACGACCGACTCCACCTGCTCGACGGCGACTTCAGTTCGTGGCAACGCGACCACGAGACGACGACCAACGCGCCGTCGCCCGACCCCGTTTCCTACTCGGCCCGTGACTCGGAGGGCACCACGCTCGTCGGACGCGAGGCGGTCGAAGCCGCCATCGACGACCCTGACGCCGTGCTGGTGGACACCCGCGACTCGGCGGAGTTCGCCGACGGTCACCTCCCGGGTGCCGTCAACGTGGACTGGCTCGACCTCGTTGACGACGAGAGCCGCGGTCTGAAATCCCCCGACGAACTTCGTGAAATCCTCGAATCCAACGGTGTCATCCCCGAAAAACGCGTCATCCTCTACTGCAACACCGCCCGGCGGATTAGCCACACCTACGTCGTCCTCTCTTCGCTCGGCTACGACGACCTCGGATTTTACGAGGGGAGTCTCACCGACTGGACCGCGGCCGACGGCGAACTCGAACGCGAGTGAGAGCGGTCCAGGTTGGAACGCGATGGCGCTTCCCCGCTCTCTTTATCGCCCGTTTTGTCTATTTGCCAGTCAGAAAACGGTCCGCGACGAACGAAGTCCGGTTCAATTTCCACCGCGGTAACGGGCATGGAATCCCCCGTAACCGCGAATAACGACCGGTATCGTGTACGCCCTCGTGGTGAGCCGTGATTGCCCGTCTGACCCTAACGACGATAGTTTTCCATTGGTCACTGAAACAGTCGCGGCCATTTATCTTCGGTTCCGGCCTATAGCCTGTCGCCCCGGGAGGGGGGAAAAGGGATGACTGTGAGAGAACAACAAGACGCAGAAAACGTCGAATCAGAAGAACGTCGCTCGTTTATGAAGAAAGGTGCGCTCGCAACGGGCGCACTCGCGTTGGGCTTAGGTAGCGCCGGGAGCGCCTCGGCGCAGGGCCGAAACGTGTTGGTGTACACCTACGACTACCACCCGCAAGTGCAGTTCCGGGTCGTGAACTCGTTGGAGCAAGCCACTACGGTTCGCCTGCTCCAGCGCCCTGGCGGCGGCAACGTGCCGGAGATCAGCCAGCCGGACGACTACGACGGCTACATCATCCGCTACCTGCTCGGTGGCAGTGGCGGTGACGGTCGAGGTCAGATCACCACGTTCGTCTTCGGCCGCAACCTCTCGCTGAGTCAGGGTGACACGCGTCAGTTCAGCGGTGACGCGTCGATCTTCAGCAGCACGCTCAACCTGCTCAGCACCAGCCTCCGAAGCAGCTAATCGATTCGACGTCGTATCGGGGGGTAACAACGACGCGGTTCCGTACCCATTTTTTGGCCGTCCGTCGGAGCCGACGGTACTGTTACGGACAACACGACAGATTTCGATACCTCGGAGCACACATGAGAGACGAATTCGATACCGAGCCGCCGTCGACGGACCGCTCAGCCGATTTCAGTGCCCTCGTTCGACCGCCCGCCCAGCCATCCGGGAGCGTGCTGGTGTTCACCCGCGATTTCTATCCGAACGTCCCGTTCCGAATCGTCTCCCAACTGCCCGCGTTCATCACGGTGTCTATCCTCGACGAACCGCCCGACGACGTGCAGGTAATCTCGCAACCGGACGAGTACAACGGCTACGTCATCACCTACGAGTTCTACGAGACGCCCGTCTTCGTCTTTCTGTTCTCCCGTCGCTACCTTCCGACGGGAGGCCGATTTCGATTCGCGGACGACGCCACGTACTTCAGCGCCAATCTGGACCTCCTCGAAGTGTCCGTGACGAGGGTGAAGTGAGAGGGCACTTCTTGGTTTACTTCGGAACGCGATGGTTGAGGGACTGTATCGAATTTCATATAGCATTCACTGATTTATTCACGGATTTTACCCGCGCTCCCTGTCCGGAGGGACGATGCGCTCTTCCCGACATCACGTCCGTTAAGTACCACCGACTACAACCACCGAGTAATGAAACGACGAACCTTCCTTACGGCGAGCGCGACGGGACTCGTCGGACTCGCTGGCTGCCTCGGGAACTCCGACGATGCTGGCTCCGGCGGTACGGGTTCGACCGGCGACCCGACCGCGACGACCACGGCACAGACCGAATTGAGCGGCACGCTGAACGTCGCAACGTACAGCGCGCTCGTGGACGCACCCAGTTCGTCGCCCGGCGCGTGGTTAAAAAAGGAGTTCGAGAAGAAGTACCCGAAAGCCACCCTCCAGTGGCAGACCCCGGAAAACGAGGTCAACTACTTCATCCAGCGGAAGGCACAGGGCGTCGGCATCGACGCGGACGTGTACGTCGGCCTGAACGTGGACCAACTCATCACCATCGACGACAAACTCGGCGGGAAACAGCTGTTCACCCCCATCGCCGACTCCCTCTCGAACTACGGCCACGTCAAAGAGGGATTGACGTTCGACCCGAAAAACCGGGCCGTCCCGTACGACACGGGCTACGTCAGCCTCGTCTACGACGAGACGAAGGTCGACGGCCCCGGAACGTTCGACGCGCTCACGAAACCGAAGTTCGAGGGGACGCTGTTGACCGAGAACGCCCAGCAGGCCGCGACCGGGCGGGCCTTCCTCCTCTGGACGATTCACCAGATGGGCGAGGATAACTACCTCGACTACTGGAAGCGACTCTCGAACAACGACGTGCAGATTCTCGGCTCGTGGGACGCGGCCTACACCGCCTTCTCGAACGGCGAACGACCCATCGTGGTCTCTTACTCCACCGACCAAGTGTACGCCCACCGCGACGGCGCGAACCTGAAGAAACACCAAATCGGCTTCCTGAACGGACAGGGCTACGCCAACCCCGAGGGGATGGCGAAGTTCGCTGACACGGACAACTCGAAACTCGCCGACGCCTTCCTCGACTTCATGCTCTCGAAGAAAGCCCAGTCGAAGATTCCGACGCTCAACGTCTCGTTCCCGGCGACCGACTGGGCCGAACCGGGCGCGGAGTTCGAGAAGTACGCCAAAGCCCCGGAAAAACCCGTCACCTACTCCTACGACCAACTAAAAGGCAACGTGGAAGGATGGGTTGATGAGTGGGCGCGCCAGATTGCGAGCAAGTAGATGAACCCCGGGCGCTGGCTCGAACGACACACGCTCTCCCTCCTCGGCATCGTCACCAGCGCCGTGCTCGTCGTCTTGTTCTACTACCCCGTCGCCATCGTCTTCGCTGACGCGGGGGGACTCGACGCCTTCCTCGACGTGCTGACCGACCGCTTCTACCTCTTCGACATCTTTGGCTTCACGGCGTATCAGGCCCTCCTCTCCACGCTCGCCAGCGTCGCCCTCGGCCTCCCAGGCGCGTACATCCTCGCGCGCTACGAGTTTCCGGGCCGTCGCACCATTCGTTCGCTGACCATCCTCCCGTTCGTTATGCCGTCCATCCTCGTCGCCATCGGATTCGTGGCGATGTTCGGGCAGAACGGCCTGTTCAACGACCTGGTTGGCGTTATCGGCCTCGGCCCGTACTCGCTGCTGTACAATCTCCCCGCCATCGTCGCCGCCCACGCCTTCTACAACGCGCCGCTCGTCGCCCGCGTGACGAACGCGGCGTGGGAGAGCGTGGACGCCCGCGAGGTCGAGACCGCCCGAAGCCTCGGCGCTGGACGGTTTCGAGCGTTTCGAGACGTGCTCGTCCCTCAACTGCTCCCCGCGATTCTCACCGGCGCGCTCCTCACGTTCATCTTCACGTTCATGTCGTTCCCAATCGTTCTCGCGCTGGGCGGATTCCAGTACCAGACCGTCGAGGTCTGGGTGTACGCGCTCGTCCAGCGCCTCGATTACTCCGAGGCGGCGGTCCTCGCCGTCCTCGAAACCACTCTCTCGCTCGCGCTGACCTACGGCTACCTCCGGTACGAGGCCCGCCAGAGCGCCGTCTCTCGGGCCAGTAGACCCCTCCCGCGGAAACACCTCTTTTCGGGCGACGGCGGTCTCGCCGAGACCCTCGAACGGGCGGGCGTCGCGGTGTACCTGCTCGTCGTCCTCGTTCTCTTTCTCGGCCCGCTCGTGAGCACCGTCCTCGAAAGTTTCACCGGGCCGTCCGGGTTCACCCTGCGCTACTACGAGTTCCTCGTGACGCGGCAGGTGTCCGGCGCGTCGTTCCAGACCAAACCCGGCGTCGCGGTCCAGAACTCCTTGATCTTCGGCGTCGGAACGCTCCTCGTCGCGCTCCCGATGGGCGTCGTCATCGCCGTCCTGACGCGGGCACGGAAGAGCCGAATCGTGGAAGCCGTGGCGATGGCCCCCCTCGCCGTGAGCGGTATCATGGTCGGATTGGGCATGCTCCGCGGACTCGTCTTCGGGATTCCCATCGCCGGAACGCGGATACGGGTCGACGGCGCGGTGGCAATCGTCGCGGCCCACGCCGTCGCGGCCTATCCCTTCGTCACGCGCAACGTCTCGCCCATGCTCGCCGGAATCGACCGGCGGACCGTCGAATCGGCGCGGGCGCTCGGCGCGACCCGTATCCGCACGCTGGTCGATATCGAACTGCCGCTCGTGGCGGTCGGTCTCGCCGCCGGAGCCGCCTTCGCGTTCGCCATCAGCATCGGCGAGTTCGACTCGACAGTTATTCTTGCCACGGGGAGTAGCAGTTACACGATGCCGGTCGCAGTCGAACGCTTCCTCGGCAAGCAGACCCTCGGGCCAGCCACGGCCATGGGCACCGTCCTGCTCGTCGTCACCGCCGTCAGTTTCGTCATCATCGACCGCCTCGGCGGGAGGTGGGAAGGTGGTTGAACTCCGCCTCTCCGGCGTCCGCAAGGAGTACGACGGCGTAACCGCCCTGAACGACGTGTCGCTTCGCGTCGCCGACGGCGAGTTCTTCACCCTCGTCGGCCCGTCCGGATGCGGCAAGACGACGACGCTTCGTGCCATCGCTGGCTTCGAGGACCTCACCGCCGGAACGGTTCGGTTCGGCGACCGCGAGATGGCTGGCGTGCCGCCCGAAGAGCGGGGCGTCGGTTTGGTGTTCCAGAACTACGCCCTGTTTCCGCACATGACCGTCGCGGAAAACGTCGGCTACGGCCTCCGCTTCCGCGACCCGCCGGGCGCGATGACGGACGAAGAGCGCGTCCTCGAACTGCTCGAACTGGTCGACTTGGACGGGTTCGAGGGCCGCGACCCGGACGAGTTGTCCGGCGGCCAGCAACAGCGCGTCGCCCTCGCCCGCGCACTCGCTCCCGGTCCCGACCTGCTCCTGTTGGACGAACCGATGAGCGCGCTGGACGCCCGCCTCCGCGACGACCTCCGCACGCAAGTCTCCCGCATCCAATCCGACCTCGGAATCACGACGGTGTACGTCACTCACGACCAAGAGGAGGCGCTCGCCATCAGCGACCGCGTGGCCGTGATGAACGACGGGCGAATCGAGCAGGTCGGCCGCCCCGAGGACGTGTACCGCCGTCCAGACTCTCGGTTCGTCGCGGAGTTCGTCGGCGAGAACAACCTCTTCTCGGGCGAGACCCGCGCACACGAAACGAGGGGGTCGCTGGTCGCCGTCCGCGGCCACGAGTTCCTCGTCCCCGGTTCGACCGCTGACTCGGTGACGTTCTGCGTTCGCCCCGAGGCGCTCCGACTGGGTGGCGGCGAGAACGCCTTTTCGGCGACCGTCGAAACCGTCGAGTTCCTCGGCGAGGCGTTCCGCGTCCACCTCGATTGGGACGGCAAACCGATCACGCTTCGCGTGCCCGAGGCACCGGACGACGAGCGCGTTCGCGTCGGCTTCGACCCCGACGACGTGCACGTCATCGACGGCGGGACGGCGGACATCGTAGAGCAGCGATAGCCACACGACGGTCGTCCCGTACGAGGATTGTCCCCGTGGCTTCGAACGTCCCGTCGCCGTCGAGGTCCCATTCGTAGGACACGACCTGGCCGTCCGGGTCGGTCGAGTTCGCGGCGTTATCGACTCGTCGTTTCGGTGGTATCGGTGGTGAACGTGCCGTCGGTGGTATCGGTGGTGAACGTACCGTCGGTGGTGTCGCTCGTAAACGTCCCACTGGTCGTATCAGTCGTGAATCTGCCATCCGTCGTAAACGTCCCCTCGGTCGTCTCCGTCGTGAACGTCCCACCGGTTGTTTCCGTGTCGAAGGTTCCATCTGTCGTCTCCGTCCCGGTCGTTCCAGTAGTGAACGTCCCGCCGCCACCGCCGAACCGCCCCGACCTGTCGATGTCCCCGCGCATGCTGTCGGGATGGTACCGGCAGCGGTACCGCCGAATCCGATCTGTCGGTTTGAACGTCAACGTCCGCGTTTCCCCTCGTTTCGACGACGAGTCCGTTCGGTAGATTACTTGGCCGAAATCGCCGTTTTTCTGGCCGAGTATCTGGAACTCGTGTCGCTTTCCGTCGAGGTTGAT
>NZ_MEIH01000090.1:0-6392 GCF_001723155.1 Haladaptatus sp. W1 | reverse complement strand
AAAAATGGCCGAACGAGTTCAGCGCGAATTCAACTGACCAGCGCCGCGTCCAGCACTTCGAGCGGGTGGCGGATATCGTAGCCCGTCCCGTGATTCATCTGCATCGCGCAGGTCGGACACTCGGTCATGCCCGTCTCGCCCTCCGTGTCCTCCATGTGTTCGAACATCTCCTCGCCGATTTTCATCGACGTGTCGTATTTCTCCTCCTTCCAGCCGTAGGTGCCGCTGATGCCGGAACAGGAGTCGCCGACGTCCACCGGGTCGGTGCCGTCGAGCGCCGACAGCAGTTCGACGGCCTGCCCGTCGAGTCCCTGATTTCTGGCGTGGCACGGTGCGTGGTAGGCGAGCGAGCCGAACTCGGATTCCGGGACGGAGGCGTCCGCGAGCGCGCCGTCCAAGTCCTCGTTGATGCGGAGGAATTCGAGGGCCTCGTAGGTGTTCGCGGCGACCTTCGCGGTGCCGTCGAACGAGTAGAGTTCGGGGTACTCCTGCCGGAGCGCCATCGAACAGGAGGTACACGAGCAGATGACGTCGTACCCCTGCTCGACCAGCGTGGCGAACGTCTCGATGTTGAACTTCGCGGCGCGCTTCGCATCGTCCAGCATGCCGTTGGCGAACATCGGCGTCCCCGAACAGCGCTGTTCGGGCACGACGACTTCGTAGCCGAACTCCTCGTACACGCGGACCATCGACTTGGCGACCTCGGGCGTGTTGAAGTTCGAGTAGTCGCCGTGGAAGTAGGCGACGCGCTTGTCGTCCGACTCCTCTTCGCCCCGGTTGCGCTCCGCTCGCTTTTTCGAGGTGGCGTTGCCGCCTCGCTCCTCCCACCAGTCGGTGAACGTCTGCTCGGCGAAGGCGGGGAACTCGCGTTCGCCCGCGATGCCGAGGAGTTTCTCGTAGACCGTCTTCGTCACCGAGAGGCCCATCACGAAGTTGGCGAGGCGGGGGAACTTCGCGCCGAGCGGCGCGAGTCGGCCGTAGTTCGCCAGAATCCGGTTGCGGATGTACTCCCGCGAGAACTTCGACATCTCTTCTTCCACGTACTCCCCGCGAGCCGTGTTGTGCATCCCGGAGAGCGGCACGTCGGAGGGACAGACGCTATCACAGCGCATGCAGTTCGAACACGACATGATGGAGTCGTCGATGTCCTGGTCCTCCTTGCGCTTGAGTCGCCACTGCTCGGGACCTTGGAACTTCGGTCCGGGGAAGTCGTCGTCCACTTCGGCGACGGGACACTCCGTGTCGCACGTCGAGCATTTATAGCAGTCGTCGGACCCCGGTCTGAGGTCGAGCGGTTCGCCTGTAAACACGTCTCGGAGTTCTGCCGCGTCTCGTCGGTCTGCTTGCTTCTCACTCATGGATTCACATTCACCTGTTCGCTCGCAATCCGTCCCGCCACGACGCCGGTCGAGAGCGAGACGCCGCTCCCTGACTTCTCCGCCGCGAAATCGTAGCCGCCGAGAACGCCACCGGCGGCGCGAAGGTTGTCGAATTCCGGTTCGCCGTCCGCGTCGAGCACCCGCAGTTCGTCGTCGGTTTTTACTCCGAATCGGGCGAAGGCATGGTCGCCGAACGCCTCGGGGTCCGACCAGTCGTACCGGTCCTCGGGCGCGGGGACGTGACAGTCGAAAATTGGCTCGGACACGCGCTCGCGCGTCGAATCGATTCCCTTGCCGACCAGGCCGCCCGTCGCCAGCACGAACTGGTCGCCGTAAAACGGGATTTCCGCGCCGTTTCGCTCCACGACGACGGCTTCGAGTTCGTCGTCCCCTTCGAAATCCACGACGGGATTCCCGGACGTGGTTCGCACACCCTCGTCTTTGAGGGCGTCGTGGAACGCGGTTTCGAGGCGCATCCCGGGAAGGCTCGGCGGTCCCATCGGAACCTCGAACACGTCCGCCCCCAGCTCGGCTTCCAGTGACGCTATCACCTCGCCGGGTCGTTCCTCGCCGAGCATCGCGGGGAACCCGACGCGTTCCGCGCCGCCGAGGTGGGGTTCGACCCGTTCGGCGAGCGCGGTGCGGACGGGCAGGGACGTCGAAATCCCGTTTCGCGTCCGTTCGATTCGCTCGTTTTCGTCCAGCGCGTAAGCGAGTCGGGTGATTCGGGCGTCGGTCCGAAAGTCGCCGGGGAACGCGACGGTGACGCCGCGCGCGTCGAACGGCACGTCCGCCGACAGTCGCTCGGCCGCCAACGGCGCGTCGAAATCGACCACCGTCTCGAAGCCGACCAACAGGGTGTCCCGGTCGTCGCTCGCCAGTCCGCTGGCGCTGGTTTTGGGATACCGCGCCGTCGGTTTGATTCGCCCGCCGAACGTCGGCACGAGGGCGTTCCTGTCGGTGTGGCCGCCCGCGTAGTCGGTCACGGAATCGAGGAGGTCGAGACCGTCTCGGATTCCCTCCTCGCCGACGGTTCGGTAGGGGTGCTCTTCGGGAAGCCCGGAGATGGCCTCGAACGGGTCCGCCACCAGTCCGTCGGCGTATCCCAGCACGTCGATGAGACCGCTCGCGTGCCGGAGCGTGCTCTCCTTGTGCGAGAGGAGTCTGACCTGCGCGCCCTCGCGGGCGGCGGAAAGCGCGGTCGCCATCCCGGCGATGCCGCCGCCGACGACCACAACGTCGTCCTCAATCGCCACGGTTGCCCCCGTCGAACGCCGCGAAATCGACGTCCTCGGTGTCCCCGTCGCGGTTCATGGTGGTCGCGTGAAGTGCGTAGTTCAGCGCGGCCTGTGAGAGCTGTTCGCCCCAGAGACCGTGCCGTTCGCCCTTCCAGCGCTCCTGAAACAGTTCGTCCAGCGCGTCGCGGGCGGTGGGTTCGTCGTACTCCGGGTGGAGTTCGCTCGCCATGCGCTGACAGCAGATGCCGCCCTGACAGTTGCCCATCGAGGCGCGGGTGCGGATGCGAACCGAGTTCAAATCGGTTCCCGCACCCTCTATCGCGTCCTGAATCTCCGCGCGGGTGACGGCCTCGCACTCGCAGATGACGGGGTTCGGGTCGGTGCTCGTGAGCACGCCTTCGGCCCGACTGCCGAGTCGCTGGACGCTCCGCCGTCCGATGGGGGACCGAAGCCCGAACTCCTCCATGTAGTCGTGCAGGAGGGTAAAATCGTGGCTTCCGGGGAGCGGTTCGTCGGCGGTGTGGCAGGTCGCCCTGACGCCGAGTTTGTCGCACACGTGGTCCGAAATCTGCTCGGCCATCATCCGGTACGTGGTGAACTTGCCGCCGACGATGCTCGCCATGCCGCCGAGGTCGTCGCGCTCCTCGTGGTCCAGCAGGAAGAAGTCGCGGGTGATGTCCGTCGGGTCGGTCGTCCCCGTCCCCGGCGGTTCGTACAGCGGCCGGACGCCCCAGAACGAGCGGATCGTTCGGGAGTCCCGGAGGATGGGAACGAGGTTCGACAACTCGTCTATCATCATATCGACTTCCCAGCCTTCCTCGGGGTAGTTCTCCGGGTCGTCTACCTCCTCGTCCGTGGTCCCGAGAATCGCCGTCGTCTCGTGGGGAACGATGATGTCGGCGTCGCCTTTGGGACGACAGTGGTTGATGACGGTATCCACCTGTCGGCAGTTCATCACCACCATCGCGCCTTTCGACGGACGGACTTCGACGTCGACGCCCGCCATGTCGCCGAGTTGTCCGGCCCACGCGCCCGTCGCGTTGACGACGTATTCGGCGCGAATCTCCTCGGTCGTTCCGGGTTTCGCGTGGTCCCGCTTGCCCGGCCCGCTCGCGTGGCGCACTTCGACGCCGGTCACGTCGCTTCCCTCGACCAGCACGTCCGTCACTTCAGCGTGCGTCTCGATTCGCGCCCCGTGCATCTCGGCGTCGGCCGCGTTGGCGACGCAAAGCCGGAACGGGTCGATGGCCCCGTCGGGGACCGAAATGGCGCGCTTTACGTCCTCGGTGAGGTAGGGTTCCTGTTCGCGGGCCTCCCGCGCGGTCAACTCGTCGGCCGGGATGCCACAGTCCCGACAGCCCTCTAACTTCTCCTCGAAGTAGTCGTCGGAATCGCCCTCTAACTGGACGAACTGCCCGCCGGTCATCTCGACGCAGTGACTGGCGATGTCCCGAAGGACGCGATTCTCCTCGATACACTCCTCGGCGCTGGCTTGGTCGGAGACGGCGTATCGGCCGCCGCTGTGGAGCAGGCCGTGCATCCGGCCCGTCGTCCCGTGGGTGAGATTTCCCTTCTCGACCAACGTCACGTCGAGTCCCCGCATTGCGAGGTCCCGGGCGATGCCCGTGCCCGTCGAACCACCCCCGACGACGAGCACATCGGCGTCAGTTGCCATGGATGTGGGTTAGTTGGAACGCACTTTAGTTTACCGCCAAGGAGGGTAGTATAGATAAAATACGGAACGGCCGTTGACGGCGGGGATAGTGGCCGGATACGCACGAACCGGTCCGGTCGAAGCTCCCCAACGCTACAGCGGAGAGACAACTGTTATCTATATCCGACCGGTTAGACCGCGATAATGGACATTGGTGAGCGCATCGAGCGACGACGGGCGACGCCGCCTGCCGCCAACCTCGTCGTCGAGTGGAGTGCACTCAGTCCGGTGACACACGTCTCGAATCCGGTCGGATGCGGTTCGACCTTGGAGCGATTGCTCGACGCGCTCGACCCCCTCTTCTCCGGGCATCTTCCGCCGAACGTTCACCTCTACGGCCCGCCCGGAGCCGGAAAATCCGCGCTCGTCTCCGCGGCCCGTGGTCAACAGTCTCGACCCGGAGGCGGATTCGACCTTCCAGGACCTACCGCGAGGTCATCGACGTGCTCGAATCCATGGGTCTCGACTGCCCTATCGAACGCGACGCGAAAGCCGTCTTTCGAATTCTCGGCGAGGCGGAGGCGAGCGTCCACGACACCGACCTCGATTCGACCCACTTCCACGAGGTCGGGACCGACGACGCGATCGCGGATATCGTCGGCGCGTCCCTGCTGCTCGCCGACCTCGACGCCGACCGAATCGTGACGACGCCCCTGGCGACCGGCGGCGGCGAAGTCGGCATGAGCCACGGAACGTTCCCGATACCCGCACCGGCGGTCGTGGAAATCGCGGCGGGTGCGGACTGGTCGCTGTCCGGCGGCCCCGTCGAAGCGGAACTGCTTACGCCGACCGGTGCCGCGATTCTCTCCACTTCGCCGATGGCGTCGAAACGCTTCCGACGCTGAACGTCGACGGCTCGGGATACGGCGCTGGCGGCCACGATTTCCCCGACCATCCGAACGTGTTGCGCGTCCTCGCCGGTGAGTCGAGCGGTGGTCTCGTGCGCGACGACATCACCGTCCTCGAAACCAATCTGGACGACGCGCCGCCGGAGGTGCTTGGCGGGCTTCAAGAAATTCTCGCGGACGCAGGCGCACGCGATGTCTCGATTCTCCCCGCGACGATGAAGAAGGCCCGCCCGGGGCACGTCGTGAAGGTCGTCGTCAAACCCGAGGACGCGGAACGGGTCGCCCGGAAACTCGCCGAGGAGACCGGGACGCTGGGCGTCCGCGAGACGGGTGTCCGCCACCGCTGGATTGCCCACCGGGAGTTCGAGACGGCGACGCTGGAAATAGACGGAGAGGAGTTAGACGGAGGGAATTCGACGTGTCGGTCAAAGTCGCCCGCGACGAGTCCGGGACGGTCTACGACGTGAGCGCGGAGTTCGACGACGCGCTGGCCGTGGCGACGGAAACCGGGCTCGCGGTTGGTGAGGTTATGCGGCGGGCAGAAGGGACGATTCACGAAAACCTATAACCGACGATAGGTCCTCGTTCGACATATGGCTCGTGTGCGCGTCCAGTGTCCGTACGAGGGATGTGACGGCATGGACGAGTTCGAAACCGACCCCGAAAGCGAGGTCATCGCCCGCGAGAAGGGACACTCGAGGTCGATAGATTCCAGAAAATCGGCAAGCAACTGCTCTCGGGCACCATCGTGAAGGAAGAACACCTCCAGTGTCCGAAGGACGAGTCGCACCAGTACACGGTTCTGGTCGAGCTATGACCGCCAGGGTCATTCCTCGCGGTGTTCCGCCAGCGCCTCCTCGATGGTCAACTCCCCGGCGGCGACCCGCCGGGCGAGTTCCTCGTCGATTTCGCGGTTGTCGGCAGACCGTTCGCGCGACCGGCGTTTGATGACGCCGAGTTCGCCCGCCGTCGGTTCGATTTCGCGCTCCTCCACGATTTTGCCCTCCAACCGTGCGATGTTGACCGCCGCGAGCACGTCGCCCATGCCGCGGGCGCCGGTGCCGAGGTACGGCGTCGTCCCGGTTTCGTCCACGAGTTCGACCCGCACGTCTTCGAGTTCGCGGATGAGTTGCGACCCCTGAAGTCGCGCGCCGTCGCCGATTCGAACCACGGGGTCGATGGCGTCCTTTGCCTCCTCCCGAACCACGTCCGC
>NZ_MEIH01000089.1:0-31548 GCF_001723155.1 Haladaptatus sp. W1 | reverse complement strand
CATCTTCGCACCAAGTTCGACCTGGAGACGCTCGAACAAATTGGCAACACACTCCTCCAGAAGGACGTTCTTGACGTCCTCCCCGAGCAGGTGGAGGTCGTCGCTGACCTCCACCTGCGGCCCTACTATGGCGACGAAGACGACACAGACGGCCTCTATCACTTCGCAAGCGAAGCGTGGAACCACCGCGTTCCACGCCTACGCCACACTCTACGCGCGTGTGAAGAACAAACGCTACACACTGGCGGTGCGCCGTCTTACCGACGGCGACACCGCCAGCGGCGTCCTCGCAGAGTTTCTTGGCATCCTTGACGGCCTTGACCTCGGTGTCAAGGCCGTCTACCTTGACCGCGAATTCTACGATAGCAAGTGTTTGACGCTGCTTCAGGCACACAACCACGCCTACGTGATGCCGATCGTCCGCTGGGGACGGATGATTAAGCAAGAACTCTCGGAAGGCTGGAGTCGCGTGATTCAACACAGTCTGACGGGGAAACTCGACGGTCACAGCTGGACCGTCGAGTTTCCCGTCTACATCGACTGTACATACCAGCAAGGACGGTACGACGAACATGGTGTGGCGCGTCACGGCTACGCCGCTGACGCGCCGTTTATCGACACGCCACGAGACGCTCGATACCACTATGCGAAACGCTTCGGTATCGAGGCCAGCTATCGACTCTCCGAGCAAAGTATTGCGACGACCTCAACACAGAATCCGATCGTACGGCTGTTGTACGTGGTGGTGAGCTTGCTGTTACAGAACGTCTGGCGGTTTCTGCATTGGGAATACGTGGCGACGCCCCGCCGCGGGGGGCGTCGCCTCTGGCAATGGTCGTTCAAGGAGTTCATCAACATGATCCGACGGGCAGCGTGGACGGCCCTCGCGACGCGTCGGGCCGTCCCCGCGAACCGACCACCGGACGACCGGTTTACTCGGTAACTCTCGACCGGGCTAGCTTGGGGTGTGAGTGCCGACGCTGTCGCTGTCGACGGCGGTCTGCCGCCGACAGCGACGGCTCGCCTTTGATTTGTCCATGCTTCTCTCGTCGAGACCGTCAGAGCAACCGCTCCGACACAGAACTCAGGCTTCAGAAACAGTTAGCCGAGGATGCTTTGTGAGGTACTGAGATTGAGTGCTGGGCGCACTTACGTTAACCATTCCCTCATCTTGGTCACGCTTTTAGAAGAGGAGAATACGAGACGTATCGCAATCCCTCGCTCTCAATTTCTCGTTACACGGTACAATATCGACTCTCACGGAGACGTCATCAAGGATTCCAAGACGGCGTCAAACACCTTCCGTTCTGCTGCTCGAAGGTGCTGGTGGAACGTCGGCGACGAGATGCCGAGTGACGTGGCAATATCCTTCCCAGAAGTCGGACGAGGCCATTCGAAGAATCCAGAGTTGTAGGCAGCGTTCAGCGATGTCCGCTGTCGATCGGTGAGGTTCTCCTTGAGTAACTGGTCCAATTGAGCGATCGGGTCATCAGTACGCGAAACCTGCCGATGGGCGAGCAATTCAATACCTGGATATTCGACTTGGACAGTCTCGATGATCTCACGTACTTCGACGCTTGGTGCGAGGTGAATCCGCATGTGATAGTCACCATCCTCGATCACGGCTGTATCAACAGAGCCACCTTGCGCGGCTACCGTCGAGAGTACGGGTGGCTCGGATAGTCGGAGTTGGAAGCGCGAAACGTCCCCCTCTTCGTCTATCACGGTCATCGAATTCCAGTGAGGGTGTTGATCAATCAAGGCGTCGAGCGCATCACGAGCGCCGGTTGTCACGGTGCCGTATACGAGGTGCGTTCCGCCGCTGGCCGGAACAGTCTGGTTGAGGGTAATTCGACCATCGGTGGTTTCGCCGATTCCAAGGGTTTCGAAGACGTTGGAGAGGTGGAACTCGAGCTCGACGACTTCGTCACTCATCAGTGCCTGCTTGCGCTCGACGGCGGCGATTGCGTGCCCAGTGATTTCGCCGAGCTGACCGATTACCTCACACTTCTTGCCCGTGAATGCGTCAGGTCGGTCGGAGTAGACGTTGAGTACACCATACAGTGTCTCCTCATATTCAATCGGAACTGCCACAGAGGAGTGAAATCCATACTTCTGGGCAGAATCTCGCCAGTGCTCGTATCTAAAGTCGGTGGAGAGGTCCTGTGTGGTCTGTATCTCGCGTTGTAAGATGGCCTTGCTTGTGGGACCATTGCCACGCTCATCGTTTGGATCGACGGAAATCGTAATGTCGTCGAGATATCCTTCGACGCCTGTTTCCGTCCGAACATTCACTGTCTGAGTATAGTTATCGACTTCGCCAATCCAGGCGGCTTGGTAGGCGTCTGTGTCCACGAGTTGGTTACAGACGATCGTTTCTATCTCCTCGCGAGTCGATTGCTCGATAACTGCTTCGGTAATGTCGTGGAAAACGTCATTGAGATGGTTGAGTGCAGAGAGATGCTCGCGCTGTCGTTTTAATCTCCGTTCGCGTTCGATCTGACCTGTAATATCCTGCGACATCGCCATTCCGGCGAATACTGTTCCCTGCTCGTCGTAGATAGGGAAGGCTTGGATGCGGCGGATTCGACCGTCGTACTCGACTTCGATATCGCTCGTCTCACCGTCGAAGACAGCACTGTACCTTGGTTTAAGCTCTTCGCGGAGTTCTTCGGGGAGGTGTTCGGACATCCGTTCTCCTTCGAGATCATCAGCAGAGATATCGAGCCCTTTAAAAACCTCACCACCTACTGTCAGGTATCGTAAGTCCTCGTCGAATAGTACGACCGCCCCATTCGGGAAGTTGTCTACGAGCGTCTGATATCGACGCTTCAGCTTCTCGAGTTGCTGTTCATGTTTCACGCGGTCAGTAACGTCACGGATGACTCCGACACGACCCATCTCCCCATCTTCGAGTTCGAATCGGCTGAACCGGCTTTCGACTGTGAGCGTAGAACCACTTGCCGTGTATATCTCTTCTTCGAGTTTTGCGACACTGGAATCACTCGACTCTAGTTCAGCCAGTTTTGCCTCCTCGATATCGAAGAAGTCATCGCCAAAAATGGCTTGCGCATGGACGCCAATGAGTTCGTCACGCTCATAGCCTGCCATCGAGGTAAGACCCTTGTTTACCATCAAGAACCGGTAGTCACTATCGAGAACGTAGATCCCGTCGTCAACAGCTTCGACGATGCGTTCATATTGTTTGACCTCTGTCTGCCGCTCCTTGCGACCTGTTATGTCCTGGAAATAGACCGAGACACCCGTCTCTGCGGGATAGATGTGGGCTTCGAACCAGGTTTCCAGTGGCTCATAGAACATCTCCTGGGACTCCGGTTCCTGATTCTCGAAGACGTCCGTGATTGCCGCCTTGACTGTCGAGCTCCGCTCGAACGCATCCCAGATGTGCTCGCCGATGAGTTCGCTGGGACATCGCTCTAGAAGATCCCCCGCACGGTTATTGACATACGTGAACCGGTGGTCATCATCGAGCGCGAAGAACCCGTCGTCCATTCGCTCGTACACGTCCTCGAGTTCTTTCTCTTGGAGTTCCTGTTCGGTTATCTTCTGCCCTGTGATATCTGTGATGACTCCTTCGAGTATCGAGGAGCCGGATGTGTCGGTGACGCTGCGACCGCGCTCCCAGACCCACCGGGTTTCGCCATGCGCGGTCAGGATGCGATATTGGGTGGTGAATTGACCGTTTCGATCGAGTCCAGATTGGACGGTATCCCAGATCTGTCCGCGGTCGTCGGGGTGGATAATATCGCTCCAAGTGACTGTTTCGGACTCGATGGCGTCTGCGTCGTATCCAGTCAGGTTGGCGCAATCGTCACTGACGAACTCCATCGGCCATGTGGGTTCGTTTCGACACCGATAGACCATCCCTGGTAAATTGCTGACGAGGTTCGAGTATCGCTGCTTGCTCTCTTCAAGCGACTGTTCGGTCTGCTTTTGGTCGGTGACGTCGTAGTAGAGTTCGACTCGACCGCCGGCGTATGCACCGGCCTCGATGGGTTTACTGCGATGTTCGAGCCACCGCTCCTTGCGTCCATTGCCGGGCGCCACGTGGCATTCGAACTGTTCCGTGTACGTGTTGTCGTCGTACGTCGCAAGGACTACTTCCGCAAATGTTTCTGACTCGGTGATCGTCGACGCGATCTGATTGTTGATGAGCGTACGTTTGTCCTGCCCGACAACTCGTTCATAGTCAAGTCCGAAGTACCGTTTGGTCGTGTCGTTGGCCCATGCCACCTGAAAGTCTTTGTCAAGAACGAACACTCCGACATCGGCGTCGTCGAGTACATCGTTGACGAGCGACTCGGCGGCCGGCCATTTTGGAGTATCTTGGTTGGCGTTAGTCGACGGCCGCCACCAGACGCGTGCGCTGGCGCCGACTTTCTTCGTTTCAAGTTTTTCATGCTCGACGAGGCGCTTCAGTCTAGTGTAGGTACTTCGCTGTCCGAGGTCGAGGTGGTCTGCGACCTCTTTCGTCGTCCAGGGTGTCGCTTCTTCGTCAAAGAGTACAAGGGTTTCTCGAAGCGCATCTGTTAACGACTCTGCTGACATTAGTCGCCTAATACCGGTGCATGGTTATCAACCCTCTTCCGGAAGAGTTACGGGTGGTGTTGTCACCTTGGTCTATTGAAAACATCTACATTCAGAATATCGTAAGAAACGCCGTTTAATTCACCTATCTCAAAGTGACTCGTCGAAGATAGCCTAACATATTTGGGCCAACTCTTACCCAGCGACGGTACTTCCGGCAAAACACGCGTGTAGTTGAAGCTAATGGAGTGAGAAACATGAGCAAGACATCAAACAAACAAACAGGAGAAGGCGAAGACACAGTCGCTATAGAGGAGGCATCACTGGACACTTTCCTGAAAATATTGGCAGATACGGATCGTCGACAGTTGCTAGTCGCTCTCCTCGACCACGACCCCCTGGATGACGACTATTTCCAAATTCCCGCTGACGTGACTAGGAGCGATGAGCAAGAAAGCCATCTCTCGCTCCAAATGACCCACATACACCTTCCGAAGCTCGACAATGCGGACATCATCGAATGGAACCGAGACGACTACGCGGTGCGAAAGGGTCCTCGCTTCGACGATATCCGTCCACTGGTACAGATGGTCCGGAAACAAGCCGATTAACGCCCGGAGACTCCATCGTAAAACACGGACAGAACTCACCATGACAAAAACAGATGAGAGAGCAGGAGACAATCTCAAACAGTGTGAGAACTGTGCCGTGCAGACGCCCCACGAAGTCTCGATTGAGATCCGTACTGAAAGCGACAAACCGCACACTGCGAAGTTCTCTCGTGAACCATATCGGGTTGCTCGTTGTCTGATGTGTGGCGAAACGACGAGCCAGCGGATGAACAACGTCTGATCTGCCTCGGCTTATTCGTCGCTGGTGCCTCGTTTCTATGGCAGCGATCGTACTGTATTCGGAGTTCTGCGTCATGGATATTACTGGCTACGGTAGTATTAGGAAGTAGGAACCACCGAAGATCAGCTGCTACAACTCCGTAAAACGATTCTGCAGAGTGATCTTAAAGACTTCAACAATCTCTGTCATCCGTTCCCCTTGATCCTTTCTTGTCTGCTTTACGTCCTATCCAATTTTTGATCACCTTCGTCGACCTGGAGGTTGTCAATAACATCGAGCAGTTTCACACCTAGGGTTTCCATCTCGGTTACAATTGCTGCCATGAGTTTCCTTGCCCGTCCCTGTCGATTTACATTGGAGTCGCAGTCTCACGTGCGACACTGAGACAGTATCGATCCGGTATTCTAGTGTCCTTGTATCGTAGCGTGTGAATATTTACCGATATTAGGTAACGCCTATATATTAGAATGTTGAGCTACGGACCACACGGTGGGGATGGAAGGGTCTGATTTAATACAGACCGGTACGGTCGCAAACGGCCATTGATGGCCACAGCGACTCGAAGTGAGCAACCGCACAGACATTTCCACCTCAACACAAGGAAGAACAATGTCAACCATACCAACTAATAGAACATGCATCATAACTGGCGCTTCACGTGGAATCGGTGCCCAAATCGCGAGAAATCTCGGTCGTGATGGTGCGAACGTCGTCGTAAACTACCGATCCTCAGAAACGAAAGCCTACGATGTCGTCGATGACATCGAAGCTGAGGGTGGCACAGCAATCGCCGTCCAAGCAGATGTAACTAACAAGGACGCGGTCGACGCAATGTCTGACCGCGTCCACGATGTGTTCGGGCCAGTTGACGTGCTCGTGAACAACGCCGGCATTACTGTCGATCGAACCTTTAAAACAATGACGCGTGAGGAGTGGGAGCGCGTTATCGACGTCAATCTTGGCGGTGTGTTCAACTGCTCGAAGGCGTTTTATGATGACGTCAAACAGGCCGAACACGGACGGTTGATCAACATTTCGAGTGTGGTCGGCCAGCAGGGCAACTACGGTCAGGCCAATTATGCGACCACGAAAAGTGGTCTGTTCGGATTCACCCGGACGCTTGCCCTTGAGCTGGCAAATTCGGGATCGACCGTCAACTGTGTTGCGCCAGGATTCACGAGAACCGATATGCTTGCCGACGTCGATGAGGAGATACAGGACAAAATCCGCCAGCGTATTCCGCTGAACCGGTTTGCTGAGGCTGAAGATGTCTCCGGTGTTGTTCGATTCTTAGCAAGCGAGGAGTCGTCCTACATGACTGGCCAAATCCTCGGTATCAACGGTGGAATGGAGTGGTAACCACCATCCCTAACCGAGCGAAAGAACTGAATTAACGAATACACGACAATATCGAAACAATAGAATAAAATTGAATAAATCAGTACTAGAGTCCAACGCACGCGTGAATAGACAAGAAGATTGCCCAGATATTGAGTCACTGCCGAGCGACCTTGACTCAATGGGATCGAAACTTGTGTATCTACATCTTCATTATAGCAGTGGTGGGACGGTTCAAGAGCTCTGCCACACACTGAATATTCCCACAATATCGATCTATCCCATCCTAAATACACTCCGAGAAGAAGGGCTGGTTGAGCGAAAAGGAAGCCAATATGTTTGCACCCCTACCTAAGATTATTATAGGTATCATTTGATCGCGGGACAAAAATTGTGTCCAGTGAGCGAATCATTAACACAGAGATCACAAACCACGAGCAACGTCAACTCCTGTCTATTTGGATATGAAAATGATACCCCCAACTGATTAATGCTGACGTAGAGCATAGATCTGGGTAGTAATGGTCAACAATATACTAGTGCCGACAGATGGGAGCAAAGGGGCGGAACGGGGTGTCGAACACGCACTCGGGCTTGCTGAGAAGGAGGGTGCGAGACTCCATACATTGTTTGTTGTCGATGAGCGGATCTACGGACAGACTCCAGCATTGAGTAGCGACGAGCTCTTCCTTGAAGACATTCAAACCCGGGGAGATAAGCTCCTTGAGCAAATTGTTAGGAAAGCCGAACGCAGAGGTATCGAAGCGACAGCCGAGTGTGGTAGAGGCGTCCCTCATGAAGTGATTTTGAAGTGTTCTCAACAGAATGACATCGATCTGATTGTGATGGGACAACACGGCCTGTCGAAGTCGAGGTCTCTCCACCCGGGAAGTTCGACTGACCGCGTGACTCGCCTCGCCACAGTGCCGGTTATTTCAGCGTGAGCCTTCGTTCGATCAAATCGACAGTCGTCCCAGGAATGCTTCATCTCTACTGATTTTATCGACGTTGCAGAATACAAGCAGTATCGCAGGTTTACAGAATCGGGAATGATTACGCTAGTGCGTTCTGTGGTGTCTACCACGTACTAAATCCAATAAGTGGAAGTGAGTCTGCCCCGGGAGTCCCAAATTAATCTGTTCGTGAAAGTTGATGGTGTCATAGAACTCTCCTCATACCTTGAGCATCTCTAGGTCAGGAACCCTGATTCACTCCTATTGAGAGTGAACGCTCCCAGTAGCTCCAACTCAACTTGTGTGTAGAATAATTCGGTTTCATACAAACTGACGGCCAGGCAGGGGAAGCGATTGTCCACGGGAAAAACTGATGTGCGTTCACATACAACCGTATACTGTCGAGCGTCGTTGCTCGGCGTCGTTAAAACAAAATAAATACGAGGTCATCGGGAATGAGTGCTCGATTGGAACTCTATCACTCACCCCGATCCCGTTTTGCTACCACCAAGCCAGCAGCGATGAGTACCCAACCAGCTACGTTCTGATTAGCTACGATGGTCGCGCCAGCGGTGATAAGCGCCACGGGTACACCGTTCGTGGGTGTTCCGTTGACCATTTTTCGTCCGTCTTTTACAACGGACATGCGGTGGGTTTTCACGGCAATAGTATAAAACAGGGGCAGACGCTAGTTAGTATCTCATACTAACGGTTGATAATCGATTTTTGATATCCAACGCTACCCTGTTCAAACAGAGTTGACTGAAACGATACAAAGAGCTTATGCGAGTAGGAAAACGAGGCGAAATTAGATCCAGAGGCGACTCAGCATGTACCGACACGGCCACCTCGGCATTACACTCTTTGTTCTTGCACCAATCTCTTATGCATTCATCCAAAATGGTCAGTTCGCATTTGCCGGGTTGCTCGTGCTTGGCGTCCTCATCATCGAACCACTTCCCGATAATGACCACTGGTTACCCGGACTCTCACACCGTGGCGTGAGTCACTCGCTGCTGACCGCTGGCGTTATTGGGCTCGTGTGTGCTGGGTGTGGCTGGCTTCTTGGACAGTATCTTACCGTCCCACTTGCGCACTGGCTGCAGACGACCGTCCTCCCAGCGACCAATATCACGGCAGTCACAATCGCGACCGAGCAACTTGCTGCACTCACTCCCGGAACACTCGTCGGACTCGGGTTTGTCATCGGTGTTCTGGGTATCTGTGTCCATCTCGCCGGCGACATCATTACAGTCAGTGGTATCCAGCCGTTTCTCCCATTCTCTCGGCAGCGGATCTCACTGTCACGCCTTCGTGCGGCGAGCACACTCGCAAACACTGTCTTCTTGCTGCTTGGCGTGCTCGCGATGGGAACTGTCATCTTCGCACTCTCTCCGTTCGCAGGAGCGTTCCCGTGAGAGAATTAGTCCTGACTCATGCTTTGGATGAGTAGAACCTCCGTCTCGGGCGGCGTGAACTGTCCGGAACGACTTTCATAGACGGTACACATTAGCGAACTAAGATGGCACGCGGGGAAAACACAGACCTGATAGACCGATTTGAACAATTCTACCGACGATATTACAGCGACCAAATCGGGGAACTGGCCCAACAGTACCCGAACGAAAAGCGGTCGCTGTATATCGACTGGGACGACTTGTACCGATACGACGCAGATATTGCGGAAGACTACCTTGCGCAACCACAGCAGTTACAGGAGTACGCCGAGGAAGCACTTCGCCTATACGACCTCCCCGTGGACGTGAGTCTCGGACAAGCGTATGTCCGAGTCCGTAATCTCCCCGAAATAACCGAAATCAGTGACATCCGTTCACGGCATATCAACACGCTCGTCTCGATACGAGGAACCGTCGAACGTGCGTCGGCTGTTCGCAGTAAGATACAAGAAGCCGCCTTTGAGTGCCAGCGGTGCGGGACACTGACATTCATCCCACAAAGCAGTCTCGGTGATACGAAGGAACCCAAAGAATGCCAAGGATGTGAGCGACAAGGGCCATTCCGGATTAATGGAGACCATTCTGAGTACATCGACAGTCAGACGCTTCTCGTGAAACGTCGATTGCGGAATGCGACAAGAGAAATGGAATCAAGCGTTGTGGTGATGGTTGAAGATGACATCACAGGAGAAGTCTTACCCGGTGAAACCGTTACTGTGACCGGCATCGTGCACATCCTCCATGGCAGCCACACAGATGCCTCTGTCGCTGACAAGATAATCGACGGTCTCTCGGTCGTCATCGAGGAAGAAGAGTTCGAGGATATGGACATCACATTCGATGACAAGGAAGACATCATCGAACACTCCAACCAATCAGACATTTACGATCAGATGGTTAGCTCAGTGGCTCCTTCGATTTACGGATACGAACGGGAGAAGCTTGCAATCATTCTCCAACTGTTCGGCGGTGTCACAAAGCATCTTCCGGACGGAACTCGCATTCGCGGCGACATCCATGTTGCACTCTTCGGCGACCCCGGCCCATATGAAAGCCGGCTGCTCGACTACGCAGGTGTTCTTTCACCATGTACTATTAGTGCCTCTGGGTCTGGCAGTTCCTCTGTCGGCCTCACCGCGTCGATGAAACGCACGAAAAAGACGGGTACCGGCAACAAAACTTGGGCTGTGGAAGCCGGTGCGCTCCCACTCGCTGACCGTGGTCTCGCGTGCCTTGAGAGCCTCGACAAGTTCAGCGACAAACAGCGAGCGGCTCTTATCGACGTGCTTGAAGACCAGACGGTTAAGGTGAACAAAGCCACCGTCTCAGAGCAACTGAAAGCGCGGGCATCAGTTCTCGCATCCGCACATCCGAAGTACGGACGGTTCGATCAGTACGAGTCGATTGGGGAGCAGATAGATCTCGAACCCGAACTCATCTCTCAATTCGACCTCATCTTTACGGTGACGGATCAGCCCGACCCTGACCACGATTCACGGCTCGCGCAGCATATTCTGCAAACCAACTTTGCTGGAGAGTTGAACACTCAGCGGACAGAAATTAACTATCCGAACATCACCGAAGAACAGGTACGAAGCCAAACGGAAGAAATCGTTCCGCCGATAGACGCGGAACTGCTCCACAAGTACATCGCCTACGCGAAATCGAACGTCTATCCAACGATGACCGAGGAGGCTCGCGAGGCGATTCGGGACTTCTACGTGGATTTGCGTTCGAAAGGTGCGGACGAGGACGCGCCGATTCCGGTGACCGGACGAAAGCTAGAAGCGCTCGTTCGATTGGCAGAGGCGAGTGCGCGGGTTCGGCTGTCGGATACAGTTGAACAAAAGGACGCAGACCGCGTCATTGAAATCGTTCGGTCGTGCCTGCAAGATATAGGAATTGACACAGAAACCGGGCATTTCGACGCTGACGTTGTCGAAACAGGAACCGCAAAAAGTCAACGTGACCGGATCAAGAGCGTTAAACAGCTCATTGCAAACATTGCAGAAGAGTACAAAGGTGGTGCACCAGAAGAGGTTATTTTCGACCGAGCAAACGAAGTCGGTTTAAACTCCTCCAAAGCAGAACACGAAATTGACAAGCTGAAACAGAAGGGCGAAGTGTATGAGACACCCGAGGGTGGTCTTCGCACTACGTAGATTTATTGAATGATCGCGATTTGGTGAACAACAGAAATCCTGTGTTAATTTTTTCTCTGTAGAACAGTATTTCTATAATATGGCTATGCTATTCCGAGGTGTCCGTCACTCTTTTAGAAGTTGACATCTTCAACTGATTCCTCGGTTGGAACGTAGAACATATCCTTATCGGAGTCGTGAGGATCACCGGATGGGACTTCCTGAGCCCGCACGGTGCGAATTCTTTCGCGTTCGTGAGACGCGCCGTTCTCCAGGTTCGCCAACTTTTCGTTCGCTTGTCTAACGTTTTTCCGAACCGCTTCTGCTTGGACATCCCGCTTCCCGGCCCACTCGTGCGGCTCCTGATGTAACTGGTCAACGACCCAGTAGTCTAACGCTTCAGCAGGAGACAGATTATACCGCCAAACCAGTTCTTCAAAGCGTTGGTACGTGTGCCATTTCCCATCTTCCCACCCGTCAGGGTAGCGCACATGAATCGGGAAGAAAAATGGATCTTCATAGCTTCGCGCGATCGGGCCGGGGATAGCTATTGTCAAATCCTGAGCCTGAAACTCCTCTAAATAAGCCGATGCCACGGTAAACAGTTTCTCGGGCGTGTAGTCGATATCTGCTTCCCTCATCTCCTCCGTCAACTCGAATTCATTGAACGCAAGCCAGACACCGGGGCGATTGTTATCCTCCTCGAGCAACCAGTAATCGTAACCACTCTGGAGGTGGCATCGCTTGAAATGCTTGTGTAATCGACTTTGAATTGCGCGTTCTAAGGCCTCAGCGGTATGTGAGAGTTCATCTTTCGTGTACTCTGTCTTCGCAGCGGCGTTTGTTAGGAATCGATCTTTGAGTACCATCTACCCAAACGCATAGTTGGGATTAGTATAATTCTTCCGGTGGATCAAACTATAGGTTGGGTTAGAATCCACACAACCATCTTCTAACGGATTGTTCCAGTTCCAACACCCGCAGTCCAATCTTAATAGGCCTTAAGATGATGTAATTCGAAATCTGGCCGCTGATGATGCCCGCCACTGGTTTTCGTGCCGGCAACACGAACTTGACCTGTCCACAGTGCGAGAAGCGAATCGACAAGCTCCATATCAATCCCCGCGGTGGGAGCATCGACCCCGACACACCGCTCTCTTGCCCGTACTGTTTCGAGTTATTCTTCGCCGAGAACGGACTACTCTATACCCTCCACGAGATGGACGGGGACGTCTACTTCGGCTTCCCGTTCGCCCTTGGCGGGGGCCAGATGCGGAACTTCACTACGGTGACCGTCGGGGAGACTAGTCGACACGTCGTCAACAACCTCTTCGCCGGTGATGAGTTCGAGACCGTCCAGATCCTCGGTGCGAAGCGGAAGGAGGCGAGCGGCGACGACCGCTTGCCCCTTGAACGACTTGGTGACTCGTACACCCGTGTCTCGCTAGGCGATTCAGCCCTGATTGCCGTCCTCCCAGTCGGACCAGATGAATTGGTCGTGACCGCCAGCCTTGATGGCGATGCCGATGATTCGGAGATAGGAGTGGATGACGAACTTGAGGTGCTGTACGATGCGAAGCTCACGCGTAGATCAGCGGCGAATCCGCCATGGATCGACCTCCTTCGCGAGGCGGAACAGGTCATCCTTCGAGGAAATCACATCTCGGCGGTTCCCCTGCTCGTATCCGCGATTGACGGTGCCCTATATCGGGCCATCTACCTTTACTACGTCGTAAACGGCCATGATCCCGACGACGCCGACGACCGCATCAAAAATAGGTTCGGAAACCCAGATGGAGAAGTCTACACCGATGATCTCGCCAAGGACGCGCTGAAGGAAATCACAGGGGAGACACTCAGTGATGCGCATGGACCGTATGGCGAGCTGTGGGCCGAGTTCTGTGGAGATGAAGGCTACCAAGGTTTCCGACACATCGTCGTTCACCCCGGCAGAGAACCACTTGAGGCAGTCGAACGAGAGACAGTCATCGACTGGTTCAACATCTCTGTCTCACTCATTCTGGGCGGATTCGAACTGCTCTGGGGACTGGACAGTGGTAAGTGAGTCGGCGCAGTTTGAGCACGATTTGAACTGGTGGAGGTAGACAATTTCACAGTTGAGACGGTCGTAGAAGGCTTTTATACCGCTTTGGGGGCTTCCTTCACGTATAAACCTTGAAGAGACGATCGATTAACTCACCGAGGAACTCAATCTCGAGCGGTAACCACATCCGAGAGGTCGGTCAGTCGGTCGCAAAGCTCCGCGACTAATCGTAAAACAGCTCTCTGGAATTCTGTTCGAGAGCCCCGTTCCCAGAAAGTCGATGACCTCCTGCTTTGTCGCCCCCGATTTCTCAAGGAGATCTTCTCGATCTGCACGCTCAAGGACTGCACGGGCAAACTCCGTACAGTGTTCTTCGTTCCGAGTAGCGTGCGTTGACAGTGCGTCACGCCAGTGCATATCAAATTCGAACTCGTCTAACCGGATCTGAATCCCGTCTTTCTGCTCCACAAGATCGACACCCAGTTTTTGCAGTTGCTTGAATCGAACGTTGTTCCTGCGAAAGACGAGTACTTCATTTGGGAGCAGGTGTATCGTGCCTGTCGGCACGTCGAACAGCTCCCGATAGAGGTGACGCGTGCGGGCAGGTGACTGTAATGACTACTCAGCCGTGACGATGTCATGAAGGAATTGGTAGTATTCCTCAACCGCCCAGTCACCCCGCCCAACGGTTGCATACGCATTCCGTCGCTTATCGCTTGCTTTCGTCTGTTTAGAGATCAGCCCTTTCTCCACGAGTCGATCGAGGCCGGGATACAATCGGCCATGATTGATCGGCTCTGGATAGATGTCTTCCAATGCCTCCTGCAGATCGACACCCTCAGCGGGCCCTAAGCGGTAAATGAGACACAAGAGGTGTGCCTGAAAGGCGGTGAGATCGGTCGGGAGATTATACGAAGCAAAGTCAAGACCGGATTCATTCTCATGTCTGTCGGCAGAGTCGCCTTGGTCGGATTCTGAATTAGTCATACTGGAGTGACTAATCTCCGCTACTTAAATCCTACTATAATATATAGTGAATAATCAATGCGAAACACGTGGAAGAATACGAGACCAACGCTCGTCGTTGCTGGGAGGAGATGAGTATCGACTATCTTGATTGTCCGAAACCATCTTTAAAATGAGCCCAGATTGCTCCCCCACGCCAGCTAAAATTCAGTATATTATTCATAAGGGCTAAAGTTTTTATCACGGGGAAAAGAACGAAACCGTGTATGCACGTCCCATTCCGCCATCGAATTACGTATCTGGTCACGGCCCTGCTCGCGTTCGGCGTCAGTACGGGCATCGCCGCTGCTCAACAAAGCGAGATCAACAACTCGCTCAGTGAGATCGAACAGTTTGTCGCAACCACACTGGGCCAAATCGGAGTCATCGTCTTCCTTGTTGGTGCAGCGTTGTGGTTCGTTTCCGGACGGAACGCAAGTCGCACACAGTGGGGCTGGCGTGCCCTCTGGGGTGGCGCTGGGATGATCGTGCTCTCGGTCAGCTATAATGTGTTCGTCACGCTCTTCGAAAACCTCGCTCCGGGGATGATCGTCCCACCGTTCTTCTAACGACGGTGCGCCAGTTTCGACTCCCGTATATCATCGGCCGACCATCGCCCTGAGCACTTTCCCTACGAATGTCACCACTCTCGAACACACGTCTTCAGCAACTCATTCTCGGAATCATCGTATTGCTCTTATTGCTGAGCTCGTTTGCAACTGGCGTCAGCACCACCCATCTCGCGAACGCCACTGACGTCTTTGTCTCTGATGATCCAGATCCCACCATCGGTGCGCTGCCACCGTTCATTCAACCAGACCTCCGTACAATTCTCCAGTCTCCGAATATCTCAGCAGCAAATGCCAGTCGAGCTCGTGATTTCACGTATTCGACGTCCCAGCCGTCCTACGAAGTCGGTCCTCGAAATCAGACGCTTGCCGAGTACCGTCGCACCAACCTCCAGAACCTTCCGCACAATCGCTCGACGAGCGCGTGGTTTCCTGATTCAAATCGTACGAACGGGACTGTCGTCAAGAATGCACATATGACGATCCTCGGAACACAGAATGGGACCCAAACCCGTCTCGGTCGGCCGAACACATCGTCACAAAATCTCTTCTTGCTTCCCCGAAACGGGTCTATTCTCGCCGCGCTCGATTACTCGACGGCGATTCCAAATCAGACCTGTACAGTCACGAATGGCACGAAAACCTGTATCAATTACTCCATCACGAGCCAGTCAATCAATCGGTCACTCAGAATCGGCTCGCAAACATGGGCTCCCGAGGAAACCACAGACGAAACCGAAGCATCGCGGCCGATCACATACACGAATGCACGGGCGACCGGCCGAACGACAATGGTCGTGAAGGGAACGATCACAACGCGGTTGGCCATTCACAAGATCGTCTCAATCCGGACAAGTTCGGGGTGGGAGCAAACGAATGTGACCTCAAATACCACTCTCCTTTCGCATACTGTTCGCAATACAGCACCCGTCGTTATCACACCGAACCAGCAGCTCAACGCAACGCAAACACTCGTTACTGACAACGGCGACCTCAAACGGATTATTCTCCGTCTGGATGGACCGACGACATTCACCAATCGTCGACACTGGAGTTATGCGACATTCAAATCCGGGCAGATGCGCCTCCAAAACGTGTGGGGCGTCTACTCCCAGCATCGCTACCAGAATGCAACGATCGGCACCCAGCGCCCCAACACGACGCTCTCACTCAATACATCACAACCGTTAGTTCTGCTCAACAGGTCGGTCAATCGCTCCTCGCCACTCAGTACGACCTCACAGAGAACAGTCCCACCGCCAGGTGTTCTCGAAAAACAGCTGATCGCCATTCGAAGCAAGCCAGCGATTGCTCGTATGGCTCTACAGACAGCGTCGACGGCAACTGTTAGTCGCGTTCGCACCGCTCCGCTCGCTCCAGAGGCTGCACCGCTCAGTCCGACCGTTAACTTATCATCGGTTCCACCACGGGCGCCCACTCGTGTGGTTATCACGAACGTCGATCAGCCGCTCAACGCGCTCTACGATATTCATGGCGATGAGATCCCACTGAAAACGAGGACTGTCTCCGAACACCCAGCCTCGCTCACATTAACGAAACAGGATAAGAGACATGTTCGGATCGAACTCACCGACGCCCAGACCGGGAGCCCGATCACTAACCAATCGATCTATCTCCACGGGGCCGTCCAGGGCCGTGTCACCACCAATAGTGACGGGATCGCTGTCGTCACGCGTGATGAGAGTGCCGTCGAAGCAACGTTTCGCGGCGTCGCCAACGATTCACGAGGACTCTACTACGCCCCATCGAGCAATCAGATTCGATTTGCGCCTACACCGTTCAACATCTACAGCGCACTGATGGCACTGAGTAAGGGGTTCGTGGCTGTCATCGCGTTTGTGCTATTCTATCTCCCATTTCACTATCTCCGGCGATAATAATTCAGAATATCTAAGAAAATATTTTTACGCGATGGTACTGATATACAAGCAAACACCATCTTTTTGACACCCAATGATCCCCACCCTCCAATCACACGGCACATCCATTGTTCACAGCATCCCAGTGACGATTCCCAAACTCGCAGTTGGAGCTGTACAACACCCACTAGAGATGACATCATTCGTTCTTGCCGCCGGATTCACCGGGTGGATCGCGGATCTGTTCACCTGGCTCATGACGAAGCTCATGGGCTTTGTTGGACTGTTGATGTCCGGTGGCGTGTACACGTTCTTGGTCTTCGATAGCCCCTATACCGATCCGCAGTACCTCCAGGCGTTTGACCACCTGTTGGGTATTTTTCCACAGTTGCTCGTGGTCGTGGTGATGGCTGGCTTTGCCTCACAGCCATTTTCAAAGAAAGCCGACGTGGATAGTGTCATCCTGGTTTGGAAGGCACTCAAGGCGATTATCTTTGTCGCCGTTGGTCGCCAGCTCATGCACTTCGGTCTGCTGCTCGTGAACGCCGTTATTGCCTACATTTACCCCGAGAGCTATGGCGCGTTCGGGACGCAAGTGCTCAAAACCGGGATGGAAGGCGCAGCTGCCTCCGCAGGTGTCGTCGCGGTTGGTATGGTGATTCTGAGTGTAACCTCCATTGCTGGGATTCTCCTGTTGTTTGCGATGCTGGTGATTCGGGAATTCCTCTTCGTCGCGATGTTCGTCACACTGCCGATTCTGGCGGTGATGCTCTATCTCGACTTCGGCCCATTCGAGGATTCAGCGAAAGCCGCAAAGATGTTCATCAATGCGACGCTCTCGCTGTTTCTCGCAGGGATCTTCATGGCTGCCCTCATGTATGTTGGCGCTGCCGCAATCGGTGCTACTGGACCTGGCACAGCGACACATGCAGCAGCCACTGCAGGGTCGGATCCTGGTTCGTTTAATGATGTTCTCGAGTCGTTCCTCTTCTGGTTGATCGGCTTGGTTGCTCCTGCCGTCTATGGGCTGAAAACAGCCATGTCATCGGGTTTTGTCCCCGGTCGAATCCGCAGTCGGCGGAAGCGGACTTCTCGAAGTCGGTCGTCGGCCTCAGCAGGTGGGTCAAAGGAGTCGAGCCGTGCGAGTATCATGAAGCAGGCTCGGTTTGGTGGGAAACGTGCCGGCAGCGCTGCAACAACAGCGAGTGCTGCAGCGGGATCCGCCATCAGTCAAGCAGATAATCGCGCTACTGGAGGAAAAATCACTGGGACGGCTGGTAAAGCAAGTTCGGCTGTTCAAAGCGCTAAGACACGTGCTGTTTCTACCGCTTCGTCCAAAACACCAGAGTCATTCTCTAAGTACGGGAGATCTGCGGGTCACCATGGGAAGAAAAAAGGGAAGCGTGTAGCTAAAGATGCACGTGCAGGGACGAACTTCACACTACGAAATCTCGACCGTTCTCCCCTTGATTGGGCAGAGGCAGGTCTCGAGCATTATCGCGAAAATCCAGTTGTAGATACACCAGTCGATAGAAATAGGTCGGATCAACGAACACTAGACGAATGGCACGAGTCGTCGAGTGGGGAAGGTCGATCAAAGTGACATTTTTTGACAGAATCTATTTAACAGAAAAAGAGGAGCACATAACATAATATGGACGGTCGAGAAAACCCCACGTCCACTACTCACCGAATATCCACTAGGATTCCCGGGAAACTAATCGGTTTAGGAGTTCTAACTATTATCTCTACTGCGTGCTACTCCTTGGGTCCAATCAGTGTATTCTTAGTAGCTGACAAGCTTTTATCCACTTTTGGGATAGTTATTACCGTCGTCGCCAGCATAATCTCTATTTGGTTTCTCCCTGGGCTTGCTACTAGTATTATATTCGCGATTATTTCCCGTCTCGGTCGATTAGATGACGAAACTGTAGACGCGAGCTGGTTTTTTGGGATGATGATTGGTATTGCTGTGCTAACTGGAATTTGGTTTCTACCACTCTGGGGTGATTTTGTCCCCGGTAGTGTCGCGATCTTACAGCCATTTCGAGTGTCTCCCATGCTCGATAATCCATGGCTGATGGGGCTCAGTTGGGTTGTCTGCATACCTATCCCAGTCTTTGCTACTCTTTCAACGCTTGACGATCAAGATGAGGAAAATTCCTCAGATGCAACAGAGAAACAACAAGTTCAATCGACGTCATCTAAAACTAACCAGAATCATACCACCCAGGATAGACAACACCGTGACGAGAGCCATAGCGGTGGACAATCACCATACCAACAATCTGATCTTACTTATGGTTGGGAGTCAGCACCCCCCACGAGGTTTCGCGATGTTGGTGGAATGGATGATCTCAAACGCAATATTATGCGATCGGTTCTTCGCCCGCTCTCACACACTGACGCTGCCTACGAGCGGTTCAACGTCTCGCCACCAAATGGCATCCTCTTACATGGCCCACCCGGCACGGGGAAAACGCATTTCGCCCGGGCGATTGCTGGCGAACTCGGCCATCCATACCTCGAGCTGAGCGCTGGCGATATCAAAAGCCGGTGGGTGAATGAGTCTACTGAGCAAGTCAATCAGTTGTTCAACGAGGCCGAGCAATTCGACCGATGTGTGATCTTTGTCGACGAGATTGACGCACTCCTTGCCGGTCGTGGGAACGACCTTCACCGGGAGCACGCCCAAGTTGTCAACGAGTTTCTGGCGCACTTAGACGATGAAGACCCGAGTTTTCTGCTCATCGCAGCAACGAACCGTGCAGACTTGCTTGATGAAGCTGCGACTCGTCGTGGTCGCTTTGATCAGCAATACGAGGTTGGCCTTCCCGACAAAGAGGCACGGGAACTGATTTTCCGCGTACGACTCCGTGAACTTCCATCAGATCTCGATGATGACGATTATGAGACGCTTGCTGAACAGACAGGAGATCGCAGCGCAGCGGACATCGTTGGAATGGTCGATGATGCGGCGATGCGGGCTGCCGAGCGTGATGCCGAGGCAATCACGAAAGACGATCTCCTCGAGTGGTGTTGAACAAGACTCACCGACGCTGGAGTACCGTCTCTAACCGATCAAGAACTTCCCACAGTACCCGCACAGGATGTTCACTTCCAAACGACACCGATTCATAGGTATACTCCTCAGCAGGTGTCTCTCGCTCTTGATAGTGTTCCCACCCATTCACATGCGGATTTGGCTCGCAATGCCACCCGCAATCAAATCCCGACGGTTCACTATAGTGAAATGAAAACTCGGCTCGTTCGGCTGGAGCCTCTCCAGCAAACCATCGGATTGTAAACGACCCTGACTGGGCTGATCCACCAAACACCGTTGGATCAAGCGTTGCTTGGACACGAGTGAACTGTCCATCCGGAACGCCGCGTGCCTCAGTCACGCCTGGGTGTCTGCCAGCGTTTCTTCGCAGTTCGAGCAGTATGTCGTGTGACGCCTCTCCAGCATCATACCCACCGTCAGCAGCGAACATTGGCAATCATGTTAGGCAGGTGCGGGCGCTGTGCCCGAGTAATCCGAGTAGTGTTCGATCGCATCCTCGATAAGGCGTAGTCGGTATCGGACGATCTCCCAGTCACTCGCGACCTGCCGCACTTCTCGTGTCTTGGTAGATGTCTCTACCTGAGCAGCCAGTTCACGGAGCCTGTCTGGGGAGTCGACATCGTACTCATGTTGCCATGATTCGATTTGCTCTTGGAGGTCAGCACGCAATTGGATGAGATCATCGCGATCGCGGTCATCCAGCAAGTCACGGAGCGCTCGCATCCGCGTGTAAAGCGGATCAGGCTGATAGAGCGTTGCCTGCTCACCCGAAACAGTCTGAAGGACGTTCATATCGACGAGTCGCTGAAGATGGTCACGGGCAGTATTTCCAGCGACCAGGGCTTCCTCGGCGATCCAGTCGGCGGTGCGTGATTGTAAGAGTGTCACGGCGATCGAGCGAACACGGTCGAACGCACTCGTGTTTTCTTTCCACACGTCGGTTCCCGGTGCGTCAGTCATACTCGACTATTAGTTGTGGAGTGCAATAATTCTATCGAGGGTGCAACTATCTGCATCTTCTGTCGATCAACTAGATGTCTTCGGTACGGATAATGAAGTGAGAATCAATAGCTCACCGACCGCTCGGTGCCCGATGAGTTCGCTTCCGTCCGAAATTTTTCAGAGTTGAAGATGTTACAGCCTTCGGATCACGCTGATTCGTCGTTTGGACAGGAGAGAACGCGCGGGCACAGGTTAATGAGAGATGGGTTTACAATCGTCTAACCCGATGAAAACGAAGCATGACAGCAACGACTCGTGATCGGCCAGAATTTGACACCGTGCAACTCACAATCAAGCCAGCAGAAGCCCAAGAACTCGTTCAACAGACATTGAAGGGATTGCGGTCGTCAGTCACAGGGGACAGCATCCTTTTGCGCTCGTCTGATGGGATGTTGGTTGCGATTCTTCGTAACGACTCATCAACCGATGAGCAGCATCGAACAGAACTTGCGTATCGCGTTGCCCCACCGTCCGAACTCGCAACACGAAGAGGAAAGAAGGTATTCGAGAGTCTCGAATCACACCGGGCCTGATAACGGGGTAGCGGCGGGAATGAGCGGCAGCGGATTGCAGCGCAGCGGATATCGTTGGAATGGTCGATGATGCTACGATGCATGCGGCCGAGTGCGACGCCAAGACGATCTCCCCACCGACCAGGACAACCAAGAAGACTGAACCTGATTTTCTGCCACTTAAATCCATAATCGGAAGTGAACACGCCCCGGGACCCCCTAACCAATCTATGTGCAATCCGTGGTGTATATTTAATACTGAAAGTATCCACGTTACGGAAAGGAAACGACTACGACCCCATCTGATTATTCATTGCCGACAACTTCCCGCACATAACCAGATGGGAAAATGAGAAGTGTTGAGGCTAATAAACGCAAAACCATTCTGATCATTGACGATTAAGAGGACAGTGAAAGAGACATTTGAGTTATCGAGATGTTTATTACATTCTATGCATATTTTGAAGTGTGAAACGAAGAGATATACTCGCCTATGTTGGAATGGGTGCGGGATCATTAGCGGGTTGTATTGGTGATAGTACTAACGAAGCAAAATCTAATACGAATTCCACTAAAAGAAGTCAATCGACTACGCAAACTACTACTGGAACCACTACTGCACTGTTTACGCCATCTAAGAAACAATCAAATGGAATCTCAGCAAAATTGACTGTGGTATCCGCAGATGAAAAGAGAAAGAATTCAGTGATAGATTCTAAATTCAACTGTGGGAGGTCAACGGCAGTTATCCATGGACGATTTATTCCTAAAAGTGGATGCTATAAAGTAGCTATTCAAGCAATTAAACAGTCAAAAGATGGTAAAGAGATAAAGATAACCTTGGTGAATAAGAAATCCAAAGAAAGGGACCGAGAAGAGGATTGTTCTCAAACAGTCTATAATTATCGTCTCGTAATGAGTACTAATAATTCACTTCCAAGAAGCATAACTATTGAGTACAATATTGAAAATAATAGTAACGAAGAGTTCAAATTAGAAAACAACAAATGTGATTAATCTACTTTGTAAAGAAATCTCGAATATGACGTCGTATTCAGATTTATCTTAAAATACGGACCGATTTTAAAAATTCTCAATTCATTCTCTAATAGAAATATTTATAGTAATGCGTTATTAATCAATCCCTGTATGGCAACATATGAAGTTGGTGTCTGGGGTACTGAAACCCTTCACAACAAACAGGGAAATGACGTATTAGATACGATTGCAACATTTATTGAAAGAGGTGCTGAGCGAGCCGGGAAAGATGTTTCTGCAATTGCTCGATCTACACCAATTCCGGCGCCGACTGAAGAAATCAAAAATTCATTCTCAGCAGAGAGTCCGTGCTATTACAACACGACGCTCACATATAGTGATCTGTTAGATTGGTGGGAATCATACTGGGATTGCAATTATTTGGACTATGCTACGGACTCAAATTTATTAGTAACACATAACGGACCATATTATGGAGGTGGGCTCGGAAATATTTCCGGTCCTAATTGCGTCGCAAACGGCTATGGCATCGCTTCTTGGCGGGATACATACACCTATTCAGGAAGTACATCTGGCGGTTCCTACTCAATGAAGTCGTGTATGCATGAGGTAGGACATAACGTACTAAAAGCTAACACAGGCGATCCAGATGGAGACGGTAAAACTCAACACGACGTAGGAACGACATATGATACTTCACAGGGAATTTCGGTTACTGTGATGAATGCCACTCCCGATTATTTCGATTATTTAAAAAACGGGAACGAGTGTAACTACCATCCGCCAACATCAAGTTTCGATAGGATTTCTTTCCGATATTCAAACTGTTGTCAGGGAAAATGGGAGAAAAAGTGAGGTAATTAAAATGAAACAAGACATCACTCGACGAGAAATATTGAAGAAATCAAGTACAGTTAGTCTCCTAGTTGCGGGCGTATCCCTCTCAGAAGGCAAGGAGCCTGAAGAACCAGGGACAAATCAAACACCAAGCAGCGATGGTGAAAAAGGTCAATTCCGGGTCATAAATAACACAGACACGGAAGGAAGTGTAAACGTTTCCTTAACTGATATCGAGACCGGCAATGTGTCTGCCTCGTTTGATCTGGATACTACCGGCACAAACATGAGTAAAGTCCAGAGCATGGCACACAAAAACCGGTTCCCGTTAGTTAGTGCAGATATTACTTCATTCGGGAAACTGTCCCGTGGGAAATATCAGCTAAAGATTAACTACAAAGATGAGAGTGACATAGCGAATATTCAATTAACGAGGGGCGGACATCTCCCTCCTGACATATTTATTCGGTCATCTATCTCACCAACTGGTGAGATAAAAACTCGTTCATACTACGATTGCGAATAGGACACCCACATATTTTCAGATGTGGCGGGCAGTTGCATGATGCCACAATCACTCGAAGAGGTGTCGCCCGGTTAATCTCGATGGTGGAAAATTGTCTGCTCTCTAGGATTTCGCCCCGTTTCAAAATGCGTGATTGGTTTGATAACCGAAATAGAACGTGCGACTGCAGCGAGGTCAACTTCTCGAATTTGGCCGATTTCGGTGATTGACTTCCTGTGGGCAGTATAAGCGGCAGTGGATCTCTCAGATATTCTCATTCAGATGTATGAAGTACATGGCATAAATACCATAGTTGATAGCAACTGTTCCAGCAATCCACTCAGACGCGCTCGATCTCATCTATACGCAGTCATCGCCACATGTCGAGTTCGACTACGCTGGGTGTCGAATCGAAATCATGCCTGTACGGAAAGTACGCATACAGTCCAGCCCTTCGAGAGTTCTTGCTTGATCGTCTGCTGGGGCGATCGGCATCACGTGGGCGTGGTTGGGTGTGAAGCAGTGTCAAACACTTGTTGTCGTAGAACTCGCGATCGAGATAAACGACCTTGCCGTCGAGGTCAAGGCCGTCAAGGATTCCAAGAAACCCTGTAAGGACATCAGCAAGTAGACGTCTCAACTAACCGGCTTTGTGATGCACTGGGTATATTTCCACATTGATCACGTGATTTTTAGCCTTATCCAGCGGTTCCCCTGATTGAATTTCGGAAATCCCGAGAGACGGCAATCGGTTCGTGATATAAGCCCATCTACTGACTGTTTAAGAGCGCTTTCTCGCTAATTGTAGCGCCGTCTAGCGAAACTACAGAGTCGATTTAGTCACTCCGCTGAACAGCTGTTATGAGTTGGCTTTTTGGAAGCCACTCATCGGTGAGGCTAGGAAGACCATCCCGGTTGCAAAACTGTTGCTGGTGGTCTTGCAGTTGCTTTGCTAACCGCTCGTGGTGGTCGGTATCGACCCCTATATTTTCAATCCCTTTTTCGAGTGAGTGGATCTTGTGTGCAAGCCGCATGAGCGATCGTGCGGCCGCAGAATTCTCGAAAAGAATCGCGTCTTCCGTTTCTCGGGTGATGGTTCCAACGAACATCGTGGGGGTAGTTTTATCCATGGATCCACCCTTCTCGTCAGCCAACCATTCAGGCAGTTGAATGAGAAGCTCATCAGTGTCAAGAAGTCCCAACAATTGCCATAGTTGTCGGGACTTCTGTTCGTTGAGAAGTCCCTGGTCCCGGGCTTCTTCAAGAGAGCTGTCGTCGTCAGTGACCGTTTCTGAATGCCACTCACGGACGAATGCGTCGTAGTTGGCGTATTCGGTGATCAGGTCAGCCACTCTATTAGAAGAGAGTGCACAGCAACATTAATTCCCCCACCGACCCTGGTAGCTGTCTGATTATTCGGCTCTATCTGAACACTCTTGAGAATTTCACGTGTCTCGTCATCCAGACAGTCAGAGCCGAAGTAACACTCAGTTGTCAGGATCCACGTTTCGGGATTTGTATACCTCCCGCAAGGTCCCAGGCGTCAGTTGTCGTGTCGCGTCACGGATCGTCCAAAACTGCTCTACTCTCTGTCAAGTCGTGTGACACTGATTGAAATGTCGTGACTCTTCCCGAACCAGATCATATAGTTGGTTCATCAGTCGCTCGACGGGGTAGGCGTCCGTTTTCGACTCGATTTCGACGGTCGCTTCATGCCGGGACATATGGTTAGATGACGTCCCGGCGAGAAGGGGGTTAGACACGACGTAAATGGTTTTCACGTATCTGCAATACCGGTATCGTAGAGAATGCCACACTCGTCACACCGGACTAACGTCTCCGAATCCGGTATCGCCTTGGGGGAGTTACCGAGACTAGCAGTGATGTCGCCGAGATGCAACCCGAGATCAGTATACGCGGCTGCGTCACAGTTAGGGCATGTCATAAGGTATGTCTCTCGGCGAGAGGTCATAGAGATGCGGATTCTCTCCGTGAGACATGAAGGGGAGTTATTCCAGTGGGGAACTAACCACGACTATGTCCCACTACGAGGCTTCCTTCGAGATAGACTCGAAGACCGATTCGTACGCCGCACAACGCCTTCTTGAGCAAGTATATGATACAATTCGGGAAGAATCGCGGAGCGTTCGAGAAGGAACAGACGATGCTGATAAACTCCTGGAAGAGTTCCAGACGCTTCGAGATGCAGCGAAGCGTCGAACGCCAGGGCGACTGACCATCACCTACGAACAACACGACGGCGGATTCGAGGATTGAAATCCGAAGCCCAGTCTTCGTGTTTCCCGGGCTGGACGTAATGTCTCGAACCAGTACGGTCCTCCCAGCAGTCTAGTCTACCTGCTATTGCTCTGGGTGGATACCGGTTCAGAAATAGAACAAAGTCACACAGTGTCGCCTGTCTGGCGACGACGTGAACTTGAATTAGGCGCGGACGACGTTCGTCGCGCGCGGGCCCTTAGGGGCCTGTTCGATGTCGAAGTCGATCTCGGTTCCTTCCGTCAGATCTTCACCGCCAACGTCCTCCATGTGGAAGAATACGTCGTCGTCAGCATCCTCAGTCGCGATGAAACCGTAGCCGCCAGTGTCGTTGAAGAAATCAACCTTACCGTTTGCCATTACAAATAATTGCACAACCGGGCGATGTATAAGGGTTCCGAGAGTCACTGTACCGCGACCCGCCGTCATTAATCGGTGCATGTGCGTGCCACCATCTGTCGAAGCTGAGCGAGACGCGTTGTACGAACGTTGATTGGCCTTGCCATCCTACTAGGCGCATGGCTGAGTTTCCAGACGAGCGACAGCTCGTACTACGAGCGCGATCCCACTTGGAACAATGGACGAATAGTGCCCGGACGGCGGCATATGCTGAACTGTTCGACGGTGACGAGCCGATCCTCACCGCGGACGAACTCCAACTTCTCGATGCCCTCGATTCTGAACTGGAACGACAGGGCGGCGATGGTGTCTGGGGAACCGACCAGTACGGAATCCACACGGCGGGAACCTCAAGTTCGGATACTTCACTTGGAGTGGTCTGCGTCTATCACCCACAAATCACTACAGACTCCGTCCTTCGTGGAGCAGACGAACTCGACGACGAAACCGAAGAACTGCTCAACGCCGCACTCTGGCAATACAGTGAGCGTGTCGCAACGCTCATCGAAGCAAAACTCGACGAGTTCGTCCGCCGGACGCAGGGCTAGCCGCGCATTCTCGTGGTTCGTCAACCATGGACCCTCCCGGCTAATCAGTGACGCAGTCGCTGAACCTGTCGAAGCCTCTCCGTTGCATTCGGGACACCCATCCTTGACCACAGGACTATCCGCCTAGAGCATCAAAAGTGCGAGATGGCAGATAACAAATCGGGACGAGACAAGCAAGCGGACGACGCCGAAAGACGCCAGCGAGAGCGCAGTATCGCCGAGGAATTGGAGCGTGGGGACGAACCGGAGCCACCGGTCGAAGCGGGAGCACTCACCGACCTTGAGCCGGAACTCGAATCGCTAGAGTTTCCGGCGACAGGAACCGAGGTCGTCGATGCAGTCGGCGACCGCGAGGTCAAATCAGTCGACGGGATCTATGCCATTGAGGAACTGATTCCGGATACGGACGAGGAGGCGTTCGATTCTCCTGCTGCCGTCCGAGTACGGGTCCAGCGGCCGACAGTCGCCGCTGCCATGAAACGGGTCGTGGAAGCTAGCCAGATGCTTCCGAACACCGATTTCCGGGGGTCACAACGTGAGGCCTACGAGAAGACGTTCCAGGAACTCAAAGCGATCGACGCCGATGACAACGACGAAGGGGTTCAGGCGCTCAACGACTGGATCGTCGAGCAAGTCCGTGCCAAAGAAAAACTTCCGGGATCCAGGGCAGTCCGTCGGCAAGCGGCGAAATTCTGCCGGGCAAACGGGTACCATGTCCGGAACGACGAGTGGCTCGGCATATAGATCAGCGACCAGTGAGCGAGTGTGAAACAGAATAGCGCACCATATCTGTGGGAATGCACTAGTCGGGTGGCTTACCTGCGGGCCCTACAGTATGATTCTCCGTGAGTGTTGTGAGAAGCGGCTCGATAGCGTCGAATTGCGGGCCTTTCGCTACCTCCCCTGTCTCTTGCTCCCAGTCGATGAGCCTGTGATCTTCTAGCTGGGGAAGGTGCATATGGTGCATAGCAATTGCTCGTTCTTGGTCGCCATCGTCGGTTTCCACGGTTGCTGTGGCGACGGTGGGGATGGTTTGTGGGGATTCCTCTGTGAGTGCAAGGAGGAGTCGCCGTCGATGGCCATTCGCGAGTACTGTGAGCTGGTCATCGAGCATCATGAGTTTGCTGCCGAGAACACAGTGCAAATGATTAAACATCGTCGATTTTACGGATTGATAGTCGTTTGAGCAAGTGAGTGAATACGTTAAACCGACATTTACGTAGAGAAATCACTCAGTTTCACACACTCTATTTATGCACACTTACCGTATCCGTCACTATGAGCCGACCATTGGACAACGTGGACCGTGGTATCCTCTATCATCTCCAGCGAGATGCCCGGCATACAACTGCCCAAGAGATTGCAGAGACAGTCGGGGTTTCGGCGAGTACTGTCCGGAACCGAATCGAAGCGCTCGAAGATGATGGCATCATCAAGGGCTATCATCCTGAGATCGATTATGAAGCGGCGAATCTCCCGCTGCGCGTGCTGTTCGTCTGTACCGTGCCCGCAACCAACCAATCCGAATTTGTCCAGAAAATGCTCGAGATACAGGGCGTGGTCGATGTGCGCGAGATGCTCGTTGGCCGGCGGAATATCTACGTCGAAGTCGTGGGGACGAGTACGCAAGATATCACGCGTATCACGGACACGCTGCACGAGTCTGGTGTCACGATCGAGAGTTCCGAGATCATGCGCGAGCGGCATATGCAACCATTTGATCATTTCCATTTCAGTGAAGCCACCGCCGATGAACAACGTGAGCGCTAATTTTCAACCCATTCGATTGTGCATTTCATACTTTTAAAGCCAGATAGTGCTGGTAGAGCACATACTGTGTGTTGATGCACGATATTTCGAGTCTCTTTCTGCGAATTCACCAATATAACTAGATAATTATAAATAATGATTATATGTATGGCCAATCGAGACTTGAGTATGCGAGAGGATAAACACCCGATTGGCGATCGTGGCACCACCAAGGAACAGCTTACTCTCTTATACAAGCTCCTTGCCGATCACCGGCGCCGGGTTCTCCTCCAGTCTCTTCGCGATACAGCGGATCCTATGCCTATCTCTGCGTTAGTGACGGAGCTGACACAGAGTGCCGGCCGGGAACCGTCGGAGAGGGACGTGGAGACAGAGATTGCGGTCCATCATATTCATCTCCCCAAACTCGCTGATGCAGGGGTGATTGAGTATAACCAATCCGATCAGCAAGCCGCCTACAGCGCCCCGCCACAGGTTGATGCGCTGCTCAAGGAACTGTTGGTGACGGTTTCGACTGGCGAACAGGAATCCTCACTACAGGAATAATGCGGTTCAGCTACTAGGTTATCGGTCCTCCCCACTTCGTCACCCTGCTGTCGAGTATACTGCACTGTCCGCGTGAAGAGCACCGCCGTCGAGAATTTGGAGCCTCTCGATCGGCTAGTAGTAGCGACGTCCTGGGTACTCGGCTCGGACACCGTGACAGTTCGATCAGCATGGATTGTAACGGAATACCTATCAGATTCGATGCGTACTTCTGGTGAATCGTGCTGAGAGAGTTGAGTTGAGCCGAATTAATACCTTCTGCCGCCCTTCTGCCGGTAGTAGATGTCTCCACACCTGCTTAGTGCAACAACCGGCAGTGAGACAAATGAATCCCAACCAAGTCACTCTTTATGTGCAAGTGAACCAAATTTACTGTCGCCTGATTTGATAAGCGGCAGTGGAATTGACCACTATGACGCCCTCAGCGAAGCACAGAACCCACATCGCCAGTGAGAGGTTGTTTCCCGTAGCAATTGGTCGCTGTGATTTGATCGCCTGGGGGAGAGGTGCTCCTGCTACTTCAAAATCAACATGGAATATTACATACGTCTCTAAAATGATGTTTTGCTGAAAACCGTGGTCAAAACATCTTGCTCAGGATGTCACCCCCCGAACTGGCAACTTGCGTGCTTAGAATACTCAATAGTCGACTTCAGCAGTGTCTGACTTAGTACCAACGCAGTCGGGTTGATCTAGAGATTGTTATCACGAGTGGTCGTCTGAACTTTCGTCTTGTTGTTTTGTAGTCTCAGTGGGAGATGCTTGGTCTGCTGATAATGTTTCTGTGGAGGATTTCGAGTCTTGCTGAGTGGAATCATTTCCACTCGTTGTTGCAGGCTGGTTTTCATTTGGATTTGGAATTGGATCAGTTGCAGTTGCTTGTGGCGTCAATTCGCGTCCGTGTAGTAATTCCGGTAAAATGATGCGGGTACTATGGACGAACAATACGAGTAAAAGCGGTCCAAGGAACAGTCCATACCAACCGAACAGTAACGGGCCAAAGATATACGCGAATAGGACGAGGCCAACGTGGAGATTCCGACCGGAGATGTATGGCCGCAATAGTATTTCGGTGAGCCCATCAACAATCGTGGCTGTAATGAGTAGAAAAGCCACAGGGAACCAAATATAAAGTGGCTCTGATGCTAATGCGACGCCAGCTAGATAAAGACCGACTGGAACGTAGACGAGTTTCATTCCAACCACTGGAACTAGACTTGCAAGCCCCGTTAATAGCCCGAACAAAACAGTTGCTGGAATAGCAAGCCCAGGAGGAGCAATCGCATTGAGGGCCGTATACGTGATCGAAGCGATGATAGCGACCACGAAGGCATTCAAAATATTGCCGAAGTAGATCGTCTGAAGATCAGTATCAACGGCCTCTAAGAAGGCATGTGTTGCGCTGTCCGACTTACTAATATGTGATGTGAACCAATTCGCAAGCCTCTGACCATCTCGGAGAAGATAGAACGCAATTGCGAGTGCAATGAAAACGTGCAAAAGACCGACGACAATTGCACTCAGATATCCACCTGTTGATGTGAGTATCTTACTCATAGTCTGTGGACTGAGATACTGCGTAAGTTGCTGGGGATTTGAAAGCAACTGCTGCAATAATACCTGTAGATCCTGTGTCCCAATAACACGCTGCAGAAATGGCCCAAGAAGTAATTGATATTGATCCAAATTTGACCCAAAGAGTTCATTCACCTGGTGAATACTCACGAGTACAGTATACGCGATCAGAAGTAATCCTGGGAACGCGAGCATACCGAGAGAAAGCCCGGCTGCGAGCGTCGGTGATCCCACACGATGGGTTAGCTGCCGGTACACGGGTCGCGTTGCATAGTAAACAAATAATCCGAGAACGATCGTACCCACATACGAGTAGAGGATGTAGACGAAAAGTACGCCAAGAATGCTGAAGATCAGCCACCAGGCTATCCTTTCCCGGTTTTGAGTGATGTCGTGTTCCACGCATCAAACTTAGCGAGACAACATCGTAAGTACAACGACTGGCACATTGTGTGATGAGGTCAGTAGACAAGCGATCGTTCACCATAGTGAAACGAGGCATACTATGACACGATCAGCTGTACACCGTGCGTCGATTTCCGCTTAGCAAGTTAGAAAACCAGTAGATGGATGTCGCGGCTATTAGCACTCTATAGTGAGTTCAAAACTACCTGTGCTTTCCACAATATCTGGGAATATTCATGAATAATCATTACTGGTTCAGGGGTCATAGCATAGCTATGGAAAATCAGTTCGAGAAGATACCACCTCATGATGTCACCGCCGA
>NZ_MEIH01000088.1:0-16545 GCF_001723155.1 Haladaptatus sp. W1 | reverse complement strand
CGACGAACGCCCGGCGCGTCAGGTCCGCTCGTCTGGACCTCCCTTCGTCCGCTGCTTCCGCTCTCTCGTTTCTCTTCTCGTTTCTCCCTTCGTCCGCCGCTGATTGCCCTTCTCGACCGTTTTCTGTGTGAGTCACGTTATCTTCTGCCACTATACATCTGTTATGTATTATCACAACACACTTTAATCTAGCCACTAATCAACTAAATTTCAAATAAATTCGGGCTCCAAATCCGGGAGAACGGCGGAGAATGCCCTCAACTTCGCTTCGAGGGTCGGCGTGGCGTGGCTTCGAGTCTCGTGATAAATGGTGCGTTCTTCCCCCGAAAATCAGCACACTTAGATGTTGTCGCACTCTATCTTCTGCCCCAGCGGTTCATCCGTACCCACGCTATAACATTTCTGTTACGCATCCCATTTCCGGTACGCTTAAACGACCGAAGCACGGAGTATCACGTATGTCAGCGACATCGCTCGTGGTCGGGTACGACGAACTCGCCGCGTTGAAACTGCTCGCCCTCGACGGGGCGCTCGAAAGCGAGGTCAAAGTCTCGTGTGCCGACCTCGCCGACCGCCTTGACGCGTCCAACCAGACGGCATCGCGCCGTCTCCAGCGCTTGGACGATGCGGGCCTCATCACGCGTGAAATCGTCAGCAACGGGCAGTGGGTCGCCATCACCGACGACGGCGAGTGGGAACTGAAACGCGAGTACGAGGATTACCGCAGAATCTTCGAGGACCTCTCCGGTGTCGACCTCTCGGGAACCGTCACCGGTGGGATGGGCGAAGGGAAACACTACATCTCGCTGTCGGGCTACATGGAACAGTTCATCGACCGGCTGGGCTACGAACCGTATCCGGGAACGCTGAACGTCGAACTCTCCGCCGAAAGCGTCCGCGCTCGGTCGGCGATGGACGCGCTCGACCCCGTTTCCATCGACGCGTGGGAGGACGGCGACCGAACCTACGGTCCCGCCGTCTGCTATCCCGCCGCCATCGAAACGACGGACGGCGAGTCGTACGAACCCGTTCACGTCATCGCTCCCGAGCGAACCCATCACGACGAAGACCAGTTGGAACTCATCGCGGCGACGAAGCTCCGCGACAAACTCGATCTGGAAGACGGTGACCACGTTACGGTCCACATCGAGGAGAGACAATGAGCCAAACAACCGCCGCGGCGGTCGAAGCGGCAATCTCCGCGTTCCGTGAGGGTTCGCCCGTCCTCGTCCACGACGCGGCCGACCGTGAAGGCGAGACCGACCTCATCTATCCCGCCGGTGCGGTTACCCCGGATGCCGTTTCACGACTTCGAAACGACGCCGGTGGACTGATCTGTGTCGCCCTCTCACACGACGTCGCCGAAACCTTCGACCTCGATTACATGGACGACATCATCGACCACCCCGCGAGCGAGGGCCACGAGCTCGGCTACGATTCGCGCTCGTCGTTCTCGTTGACCGTGAACCACCGCGACACCTACACCGGTATCACGGACGACGACCGTTCGCTGACGATTCGGGAACTCGCAAACGTGGCCGCGACCCCCGCCGAAATCGACTTCGCCTCCGAGTTCCGTGCACCGGGACACGTCCACTTGCTCAAGGCCGCCCCCGAACTACTCGCCGAGCGACAGGGCCACACCGAACTCGGTATCGCCCTCGCGGGCGCGGCCGACCGTGCCCCCGCCGTCGTCGTCTGTGAGATGTTGGACGACGAAACCGGCGGTGCACTGTCCCCCGCGGACGCACGCGCATACGCTGAGCGCCACGAGTTCCCCTACCTCGAAGGGTCGGAGATAATCGAATCGCTCGACTGACGCTTTTCCCCTGTCTTCCCGGCGAGACGGTAAGACTCCCTTTTACTAACGAAATTTCCGCCCCGAATTGCGCTAATATCGGAATAGGTATCTATATTATAAAAAATGTTCATATTTCTGGGAATCCATATGCTACGTATGGACTTCAAAGCAAAAGCTATCGCATACGGAATCGTCGCAACCATCATCGTCGGCCTCCTCAGTGGTGCTGGCATCCCGTTCACGGACATGACGCTACCGGTCGTCGGCGCTGGCCTGACTGGCATCATCGGCGGTCTGGTGGCAGGGTACGTCTCCGGAACGAAACTCGACGACGGCGCGCTCAACGGCGGCGTTGCAACTGCCGCGGGGGCCATCGTCGCGCTCGTCATTCTGACTATCGGTGGACTGCTCGCCGGTCCGGTCCCGGCGATGGGCCTGTTCGCCTTCGGCGTGCTGTTCGTCGTCGTCGCGGCAATCCCCGGCATCGTCGGCGGCGCGCTCGGCTCGTGGCTCAACGGTCGCTCGGAACGCCGCGCCGCGGCGCGGCCCGCCTGATACCAACCGACCCATTTTCACACCCGACTCATTTTTACCGGCGTAAACGGTTCGAGAACGCTTTTTTGATGCCTCGCTCCAGCGAGCGCCATCGATTCACGGTTCCGATAGATTACTCTTAGATGAGTAATCCTACACAATCGTCCAAAGACAATCGCCAAAACTCATTACCGTGGCCTTCGTTGGAGCGGACGTATGAGCTTTGACGAAATGGACGTGGACACTATCTGGATGGACGGCGAATTCGTCGATTGGGACGATGCGAAAATCCACGTTCTCACGCACGGACTGCACTACGGAACGGGTGTTTTCGAAGGAGTCCGATGTTACGATACTGAAAAGGGCCCTGCGATTTTCCGCTGGGAGGACCACCTCCAGCGTTTCTACGACTCGTGTAAACCCTACGACATGGAGATCGAGTACAGCCCGGAGGAGCTCACGGAGGCGACCCTCGAACTCATCGACCGCCAAGACCTCCGCTCCTGTTACGTCCGGCCCATCGCCTACTACGGCTACGACAGCCTCGGTGTCAGCCCCGGCGACTGCCCGACCGACGTCACCATCGCCGCGTGGCCGTGGGGCGCGTACCTCGGCGAGGACGCCCTCGAAAACGGCGTCGAAGTGATGGTTTCCTCGTGGCGCAAGCACGCCTCCAGCCAGATTCCGACGAACGCCAAGACGACTGGCCTGTACGTCAACAGCCTCCTCGCCGGTGAGGAAGCCCGACGCAACGGCTACGTCGAAGCCATCGTCCTGAACAAGGAGGGCAACGTCGCGGAAGGTCCCGGCGAGAACATCTTCATGGTCCGCGACGGCGAGATTTTCACCCCCGGCCTCTCCCAGAGCATCCTCGACGGCATCACCCGCAACAGCGTCATCACGATGGCCGAGGAGATGGGCTACACGGTCCACGACGACGCGACCATCAGTCGCGGCGAACTCAACACCGCCGACGAACTGTTCTTCACCGGCAGTGCGGCGGAAGTCACGCCCATCCGGCAGGTCGATAACGTTGAAATCGGCAACGGTAGTCGCGGTCCCGTGACCGAAGAACTCCAATCCGCCTTCTTCGACCTCGTGAACCGTCGTACCGACGACCACGACGAGTGGTTCACGTACGTCGAGGAGTAATTCGTTCCGGCGAGCGTTCTCGATTCCGAGCGTTCGATTCAGAGACTCGCAACCGTTCGAGAACAGGACGTTGGTCGCGTTTTCGCTTCGACTATTTCTCTCAGACTCCCGTCTCTCCAAGGCCGTCGTTTCGGATGGAGAGTCGGGGATGCCGTGACCTTCGGCGTCCACTTCATCGACTCGAAACGCACCGCTTTCTACTTACCCAAACCGCAGAAAGAAAATATCGGGGTTAGCTCGTGACGACGACTTCGCCTTCCGCCATCTCCGGTTCGCGGGCTTCCTTCTCGGCTCGCTCTTCTTCTTCCTTCTTGGCCTTGATCTTCTTCATTCGGAAGATTTCTTCGCGCTCTTGCTCTTCGAGTTTCTGCTCGATGTAGTCCTGCGCTTCGTGGAGTTCCGGGAGCAGTTTGAATTCGAGCGCGTTGACGCGGCGCTTCGTCGTCTCGATTTCCGTCAGCATCTTCTTCATCGCGGTTTCGACTTCCGCGGCGAGGATGATGCTTTCGAGCAGTTCCTCGTAGGCGTCCGCGGTCTCGTCGATGCGCGCGCTCGTTCCGAGGACACCGTAGCCCCGCTCGTCGAGCGACTTCTTGACCTTCGAGGACTCGATTTGCGGGACGACGACGCCCATGATGTTCTTCGACTCGGTCGTGATTTCGGGGTGTTCCTGCAGCGCGGCGGCGGCACCGCGAACCGCGACGTCGCCCTCCATCGCGCGGGCCATGTTGATGGTCTGCTGTGCGCGCTGATAATCCTCTTCCAGCCCGGAGCGTACGTCCTGTGCCTGGTCGAGGATGTCCATGAACTCCATGATGAGGCCGTCACGCTTCTTCTCCAGCGTGTCGTGGCCCCGTTCGGAGAGGTCGATGCGGTCCTCTATCGCCATGAGGTTCTTCCGAGTGGGTTTGACGTCCTTGGCCATGTTGGTTGATGCTAGAAACTCGAAGGGGATAATTCTTTACAGTCGAACGCCGCGCTGCGGGGACGCCTCGGGTACTGAGAACCGGAATACTCGCGTCACTCTGTCGATTACGCGCGTGAGAAACAAAAATCGAAGCGGAAACCGCGTTAGTCAGCCGTGACTTCTTCCGCCTGCTCTTCGGGGTAGTACTCCTCGATGAACTCCTCGTCGATACGGTTGAGTTCCTCTTTCGGCAGCATCGAGAGGAGGTCCCAGCCGATGGTGAGCGTCTCTTCGATGCTGCGGTTCGTGTCGAAGCCCTGGTCGAGGAACTCCGTCTCGAACTGATCTGCGAAGTCGAGGTACTGGTTGTCCCGCTCGCTCAGCGCTTCACGACCGACGATGTTCACGAGGTCGCGCAGGTCCTCACCTTGCGCGTACGCCGCGTACATCTGGTCGGAGACGCCGGAGTGGTCGGCACGGGTGAGTCCCTCGCCGATACCGTCGTCCATCAGCCGCGAGAGGCTCGGAAGCGGGTTGATCGGCGGTTGGATACCCTGCGAGTTCAGGTCGCGGTCGATGTAGATCTGTCCCTCGGTGATGTACCCGGTCAGGTCGGGAATCGGGTGCGTGTCGTCGTCACCCGGCATCGTGAGGATGGGAATCTGCGTGACGGACCCGTCACGACCCTCGATACGACCCGCGCGCTCGTACAGCTGCGCAAGGTCAGTGTACATGTATCCGGGGTAGCCACGGCGACCCGGCACCTCTTCACGCGCAGCACCGATTTCGCGCAGCGCCTCACAGTAGTTCGTCATGTCCGTCAGGATGACCAGCACGTGGTAATCCTTCTCGAACGCGAGGTACTCCGCCGTCGTCAGTGCGAGACGCGGGGTGACCGTCCGCTCGACCGCAGGGTCATCCGCGAGGTTCATGAAGACCACGGAGCGCTCCAGTGCACCGGTGCGCTCGAAGTCCTCCATGAACTCGTTCGCCTCTTCCGCGGTGATGCCCATCGCGCCGAACACCACTGCGAACTCGCTCTCTTCGCCTTCTTCCTCGTCTTCGAGCACGCTCGCCTGTCGCGCAATCTGGAGCGCGAGGTCGTTGTGCGGAAGCCCGGATGCGGAGAAGATAGGCAGTTTCTGTCCGCGAACCAGCGTGTTCATGCCGTCGATGGCGGACACACCGGTCTGGATGAACTCTTCGGGGTACTCGCGTGCGTAGGGGTTGATAGCCGCGCCGATGATGTCGTCACGTCGGTCCGGGACGATCTCCGGGCCGCCGTCGATGGGCTGTCCCGACCCGTCGAGCACGCGCCCGAGCAGGTCTTCGGTGACGGGCATCTTCATCGTCTCGCCGAGGAATCGAACCGAGGACTCTCGGTTGATTCCTTCCGTTCCCTCGAACACCTGAATCGAGACGAGGCCGTCGCTCGATTCGAGTACCTGTCCGCGCAGCGTCTCGCCGTCCGGCGTCTCGATTTCGACGATTTCGTCGTATCCGATCGGCTCGTCGACTTCGGCGAACACCAGCGGACCGCTGATTTCCGTGATTGTCTGGTATTCTTTCATTAGTACTTCTCCCTGAGCTCGTCTTTGATTTCTTCTTCGATTTCGCCGATGAAGTCGTCCCAGTCCTCGGCCGTTCCCATGCGGTTCAGGCGCGGGGCGGCGTCGATGGCCGTGATTTCGTCCACCGGAACGCCGGCTTCGAGTGCGTTGAACGCCTCGTCGTTGAACGTCTGGATGGCTTCGAGCATCCGGTAGGTCTTCTTCGGCTCACAGAACATGTCCACGTCGTGGAACGCGTTCTGCTGAAGCCACCCTTCGCGGAGGTAGCGCGCGACTTCGAGCGTCAGCTGCTGGTCTTCCGGCAGCGCGTCCTTACCGACGAGCTGAACGATTTCCTGCAGTTCGCCCTCCTCGTCGAGCACGTCAGTCGCCCACTGGCGCTTCTCCGGGAAGTCGGGTTCGACGTTCTGTTCGTACCACGGGTCGAGCTGGTCCTTGTACAGCGAGTAGGACTCGTCCCAGTTGATGGCCGGGAAGTGCCGCCGTTCCGCGAGGTCGGCGTCCAGCGCCCAGAACGTCTTCACGATACGCAGGGTGTTCTGCGTGACCGGCTCGGAGAAGTCGCCGCCCGGGGGCGACACTGCACCGATGACCGACACCGAACCCTCCGTGCCGTTGATGTTCTCGAACTTACCTGCGCGCTCGTAGAACTCTGCGAGACGGGCGGCGAGGTACGCCGGGTACCCTTCCTCACCGGGCATCTCTTCGAGACGCGAGGAAATCTCACGCATCGCCTCCGCCCACCGTGAGGTGGAGTCGGCCATGAGCGCGACGTCGTATCCCATGTCACGGTAGTACTCCGCGATGGTGATCCCCGTGTAAATGCACGACTCGCGTGCTGCCACGGGCATGTTCGACGTGTTCGCGATGAGGCACGTCCGCGACATGAGCGGTTTGCCCGTTCGCGGGTCCTCGAGTTCCGGGAAGTCCTCGATAACTTCCGTCATCTCGTTGCCACGCTCACCACAGCCGACGTAGACGACGATGTCCGCGTCGGCCCACTTGGCGAGCGAGTGCTGAGTGACCGTCTTTCCGGACCCGAACGGTCCCGGAATCGCGGCCGTCCCACCCTTTGCGATGGGGAACAGGCCGTCGAGGATACGCTGCCCGGACACGAGCGGTGTCCGGGGCGTCTGCTTGTCGACGGAGGGCCGTGCTTCACGAACCGGCCACTCCTGTTGCATTGCGACCTCTTCGCCGTTGTCGAGTTCGACGACGGTTTCGGTCACGTCGTAGTTGCCCTCGTTCGTGGCAACCACTTCGCCGCCCTCGTAGTCCGGCGGCACCATCACTTTGTGTTCGATACTCTCGGTTTCGGGAACGGTCCCGACGACGTCGCCGGGTTCCACCACGTCGCCTTCGCTGACGGTCGGGGTGAACTCCCACGTCTTCCCCTGGTCGATACCGGGAGCGTCGACACCACGGTCGAGGAACGCGCCCATCTTGTCTTCGAGCACGTCGAGCGGGCGCTGCACGCCGTCGTAGATGGAGTACAGCATTCCCGGTCCGAGGTCGACCGACAGCGGTTCGCCCGTGTTCTCGACGGGTTCACCGGGGGCGACGTTCGAGGTTTCCTCGTACACCTGAATGGTGGTTTGGTTTCCTTCGATTTCGATGACCTCTCCCATCAGCCCTTCTTCACCGACGTACACAACGTCGTTCATCCGGGCGCCGAGGTCCGTGGCGGTAACGACAGGTCCGCTCACGCTCTGAATGACGCCGTCCTCACGAACGACGTCGCTGTCTGTTGCCTGGCTCATTCGTTATCACCTTGTTCGTCTTCGTCCATAAGGTCGATACCGATTGCGCGCTTGATTTTGTCGCGGAGTCCGCCGCTTCCCGCGCCACCACCCAGCGTCACAAGGGTGGGTTCCACACTCGTCTCGACGTCGTTTCGGACGTTCCGCGAGAGGTGCGTAAGGTCGTCGTCGTGCATCACGATGATGCCCACGTCGTCGTCTTCCAGCGTCCGAGAAACAGCGTCGTCCAAGTTCGCATCCTTTTCGTCGTCCGGAACGTTCGCAAACTTCCGGACGCCTGCGAGTCTGAATCCGGTCGTAAAGTCCGGACTTCCGATGACGGCGATTTCTTGGCTCATAGTACCACCAGTTCCTCTTCGATTCGGTCTTCGGACAGTCCCGCTTCGCGTCCACGCGCGATGGCACGGATGTTATCGACTTCGCGCTGTTTGGCGAGAACGTAAGCGAGCACCGGACACACGGACAACGGAAACACGTGTGAAAGGTGGTCCGAGTACTCGAGCAGTGCAATATCCAATGCGTGCTCGAATCCGATGAGACTGTCGGCTCGCTCAAGCTCGTCCAACGCTTCGTCCAACTCGTCCCCGTAGGGGCTGTCTCGAATCCTCGCTATCAGTTCGTCCGTGCTTCCCGCGAGCTGCGTCAACTCCTTCGCGCCGAACATCCGACCGCCGGAGATGTAGTACTCCGAGGGGTCGATGTCCGCGCCGCTCCGACTGATTCGGAGCACGTTGCGGATGTTTCGGAAGTCGATCTCCGCCTGCAGGAACTCGATGTACAGCCGCGTCGCGCGGTCTTCCGTCTCCGACACGCCGTCCATCAAGCCCTCGTAGTAGGCCCGGTCCACCGCATTTTCCAGCGGAATCAACAGGCCCGTCGACTCGTAATCGTCGTAGGCGGCTTCGAGGCTGTCCCCGAAAATCGTCGTTCCGAGCATCTCGACGACGTCTTCGATGGTGCCTGCTTCGGCCAATCGCGTGAGGAACTCTTCGTCGAACTCGCCGGCGTGAATCAAGTCGTCGCGCACGGACTCGCTGTCGGTATCCGCGTAAATGCCGCGCAGTATCGTCTTGACGTTCCACGCGTCGAACGTCCGCAGGTAGCGGGCGATGAGGTCGTACAGCTTCCCGTCGGCCCAATCCAACAGGTCGTTGAAGTGCTTCGCGAGGTTGCGGTTCAGCGCGTACTCTACGAGGTCCACACCGTCGTAGCGCGCACCGAGTGCGTTCACCTCGGACTCGTACTCCGTCTCCTCCATGTAACGGGCGATTTCGCCCGGTCCCATGCGCAGGAGCTTTCGGTAGTCCTCCTCGTCGAACAGGGCCGCTCTGCGCGCCCTGACTCGCGCGGTGACGTACTCGTAGTTCGATGTTCCTTCGGTCGTGCTCATTGCTCGAACAACCGCGAACTGATCTGTTGGAGGTTGTTCTCCCACACGTCCTCCAGAATCGAGTCGAACGTGTTGTTCACGCGAACGCGGGAGGCCTCGCTCTCGGCGACGATGCCGCCGAGGCAGTCGTACTCACCCGCGTACTCGAAACCGTCGTAATCCGCGACGATATCGGTGAGGAGCTCCTCGTCGTCGGGGCGTCCGTAGACGCGGACGGTGTTCCCCGATTCGAACTCCTCCGCGGCCGCGTTGAGCAGAGAGCGCGTCAGTTCTTCGCGCTCGTCGCCACCGAGGGTGGCGATGCTCTCTTCAGCGTCGGCGCGCACTTCCTGCAGCACGTCGCGGCGCGCTTCGAGCCGCTTCTGCTTGGCTTCGAGTTTCGCGCTGGAGAGTTTCTGCTCTCGTTCTCGCTCGATTCGGTTTTCAACCTCCTGTTCTTTCGCCGCGAGTATCTCTTCGGCTTCCGACTCTGCCTCGTCGACAATCTCGTCCGCGCGGGACTCGCCTTCCGTACGAATCTCTTCCGCGCGCTCGCGGGCCTCGTTTCTAATATCCTCAACTACCGTTTCCAAGCTCATTGATGAAGAGGGTTAGGGACGGTTTAGACAACGAACACGACGACGAGTGCCAGAATCACGAGCGTCTCCGGCAGCACCGTCATGATCAGTCCAGTACCGAACAAGTCTTGGTCTTCCGCGATTGCGCCGACCGCGGCGGCACCGATACCGCGCTCCGCGTACCCAGCACCGAACGCCGCGAGACCGACTGCGAGGGCCGCGCCGGTTTCTTTCGGGATTGCGGGTGAAGCGGCCGCCTGAGCGGCATTTTCCTGCAGAAGCGGTGCAACTGTGCTGACGAATGCGAATATAGCTTCGAACATTGATTTGATCCTCTTGTAGGCTCTCTATAGCCGAACAAGTCGTAGTTCGAGTCACTGGATTCTTAAAACTTCCCAAAGCGTTTTGCCGGATTTGCTTGTATCGAGGGCTGTACCCGCTAAATCATGGTACCAAATACCAGTGTCGAGACGAAAAAGAGGCCAGTCTGGTCGTGAAAGAAGAAAAACCACGGACGAGGACCGCTTAGTCTTCCGTCGTGTACGCTCGGTCGTAGCCGAACGGTTTGTACGCTTCGCCGCCGCCCTCGTAGAACTTGCCGAAGAACTCCACGTACTCGAGACGCACCGCCTGCAGTCCCGCGCTGGTGATACCCAGCGTGAGGACAAGCGCGTGCCCGAGGACGAGGATGAGCAGTCCGCCGAGGATACCCGCGATACCCGAGTGAACGAGTCCGGGGAACATGATGGCCGTAACCTCGTGGCCGTGCACCGTATCACCGAGATGCGGCATATGCCCGAGGCCGAAGTGCCACGACTCCAGCGCTTCGCCCCCGTGATGCTCTTCAGTGACGTACACGCCGAAGAACAGGAGGTTGACCACGAAGGCCATCCCTGCCTTCGCCAATAACACTGCGGCGAGACGGGTGTACGAGAGGACGTTCACGAGCACGTTGAGGAACTCGACCGCCTCGATGGGTTCGCCCAACACGAGGAGGATGAGTCCGATGAAGAACAGGGCCCCCCGACGAGGCCGACCACTGACGGGAACCCGGTGAAGCCGAACGGGAACGGGTTCCCGTTGAAGACGCTCTCGGGTCCGACGAGAAGTCCGGGCGCACTTCCGGATGCTCCGGCGAAAACCCACGTCCAGAGACCGAACATCATCATGATCCACGACCCGCTCTCGGTCATGGCGTCCTTGAAGCTGTGTTCCAAGTTTTCGATGAAGTCGAAGCCCCACCCGATAGTGAGGTGGGCGATACCGGCGAGCAGGCTCAGCACGAGCCAACCGGTCGCGAACTCGCCTTCGATGGGCTGCAGTCCCTTGTGAATCGGTGGGTTTCCGCCCCAGACGAACTCTCCGAGGATGTGCAATCCGAAGATTTCGCCGTACAGGATACCGAACAGCATCGTGAACGCACCTGCCCAGATGGCGATTCCGCCGAGGCTCTTGATGGCCTCGTTGTCGAACTTCGTGTAGATGAAGTACCCGATGAGGGTGTACAGCGCCCCGTATCCGAGGTCACCGATCATGAACCCGAAGAACAGCGGGAACGTGAGGAACAGGATGACCGTCGGGTCGAACTCGAAGTACTTCGGCCGGTTGATGGTCTGGACCAGCACTTCGAACGGTTTGACCGCGCCGGGGTTCTTCTGGATGACCGGCGGGTTCTCCTCCTTGGTGACGTGACCGCCGTCCGTGGCGACGCCCGTCTCTTCGGCCTGTTCGAGCGGCGCGTGGTGGCCGCCCTTCTCCTCGTAGGACGCGCGTTCGAGCTCGTCCACTTCGACGTGCTCACCGACCGCGCTGTCGAGGTTGCTCTTCAGTTCCGCGTACTTCTCCGTCGGAATCCAGCCTTCCGCGACGAAGGCGTTCTCCGTCGTCGCGAACTGCAGCGGTGCTTCCGCCTTCTGGACCTCGATGGCGAGTTTCTCCTCGGCCGCGAGGAGGAATCCCGAAGCGTCGAGTTTCACATCGTTCAGCTCGTTTTCGACGCCGTTGAGCTTCGATTCGAGCTTCTGCTTGTCGTGTTTGAGCTCCGCGACGTACTCCTCGGGGCTGCCGGACGCGTCGGGGATTTCGAGCGATGCGAAATCGGCGCCGACGAGCGCATCGTCGAGCGCGTCGTCGTCCGCTTCGTCCGTCGGATACACGAAGACGGCGACCGTTTGCCCTTCCGTGAACAGTTCGTACTCCTGAACGTCCTCGGAATCCGCGAGCGCGCGCTCGATTTCGTCCGCATTTCCTTCGCCGACCGCGACCTGTAGATGGTCGTAGCCGGACAGCAGGTCGAGGTCGATACCGAGCGTGGCGAACGGCTCCATCGAGCCGATTCGGTCCTCGACGCTTCGAAGCTCCTCGCCGAGTTCGTTTCGGCGGTCGTCGAGTTCGTTGACCTGCGCTCGGATGTCTTCCAGTTCGTCTTCCAGCGCTTCTCCGGTGACGATTCGCTGCGGTCCGGCGTCCTCCGCGTCCACACCGAGAATGCTCTCGATGGAACGGACGGTGACGAGTTTATCGGATGCTTCGTCCGCACCGCTGACCGGGTTTCCGGGGTCGAACCCGTCCCACGACCCGTCGTAGTTCGACAGGTGGACGAGGTTCAACTCGTGGATAGTCTCGATGACGTCGGACATGACGGTGCGCGAACCCGTCACCGAGATTTTGCTCATCTGTTCAGGTCTGAGCATGCACCGCCTCCCTGAACCTGTCGAGGACGAACTCTATCGCGTCATCGACGTTTTCCGCGGCGCGCGTTTCGAGTGCTTCGCGCTCTTCCTCGCCCTCCGCGAGGAGCTTTTTGCGCTCGGATTCGATGTCGTCCCGTGCGTTTTCGAGTTTTCTCTGCTCCAGTTCTTCGGCCTCTTCGTGGGCTTCCGAGCGGATGTCCTCCGCTTTCGTGCGCGCCTCGGAAATCCGTTCTTCGCGGGCTTCCTTAGCGTCCGCAACGATGTCGTCAGCCTCCGTTTCGGCCTCCTTTATTCGTTCGAGAACCTCTGGCCTCGGCATATACTGTAATCACGCGGAAGGTTGCGCGAGTGGCTATAAACTACTTGCGGAACCATCTCGACCCCTCCTCGGGCGAAAATGGTGGGGATTCATCATCGCTCGGTCCCAACCGCCGGATAATGGGTATCCTCGAAGACAAACGTCGAGCACGAATCTTCTACAAGTACCTCTCGAAGGTGTACGACCAAGTGAACCCGTTCATCTGGAACGAGGAGATGCGTGACGAGGCCCTGTCGATGCTCGACATCGACGAGGATGATACGGTGCTCGATGTCGGCTGTGGCACCGGGTTCGGAACCGAAGGACTGCTCCAACACACCGAGAACGTGCACGGTCTCGACCAGAGCGTCCATCAACTCGAAAAGGCGTGGGCAAAACTCGGCAAATACGACCCCGTGAGCTTCTATCGCGGCGACGCCGAGCGGTTGCCGTTCATAGACGACTCCTTCGATATCGTCTGGTCGTCCGGGTCCATCGAATACTGGCCCGAACCCGTCGAAACTCTCCGAGACATCCGTCGCGTCACGAAACCCGGTGGGGAGGTCTTGGTCGTCGGTCCGAACTACCCCGGAACGAGCATCATGCAGAAAGTCGCGGACACCATCATGCTCTTTTACGACCGCGAGGAGGCGGACCGGATGTTCCGAGAGGCAGGGTACGAGGACATCCGCCACCGGGAGATGGGACCGACGTACGACCCCGATATCGCCATCACGACCGTCGCGCGCGTGCCAGAGAAATAAAACCCCGAGAACGGCGCGGAAATAATAGGCACGACGGTACGAAAACGGGAACCTCCCGATATCACCGCACGGTCGTTTCGATTTCGGCGATCAGCGTCTCGTTCTCCACGATTCGAAAGTCTATCTCGTCCCTCGATTCGAGCAGCGGTGCGTTCGTTCCAGCCAGTTCGAGACTTGCGACCTCCCCGGCGCTCCACGTCGAATCCGCCGCGCTGTTGAACGGTCCCGTCGCCCCCCGCCCGAAATCCGCCCGCCGAAAAAAACGGGACCGGTGGCTGCTCCTTCAATGGCTCGCCGTTCACGCTAATCTCGATATCGAGTTCATCGACATCGAGTGATTCTCCCGCGCGATGCGTGAACGTCACTCGATTCGTCGTCGCACTGGCGGACACTCCGATGGCGGCGTGCTCCGGTGCCTCCAGCGACAGTGAATGTACCGCAACAGCTCCGATTGTTCCGGCTACAACGAGCGTAACGACGAGAAGGAGGACGGTTGCGACGACGGGTGAGAGCGCGCGATTCGACACGCCGAGGAGTGGTTCGGTGTTGGTATTTCAACCTTGGCCCTACCCGGCGATGTCTTGCGGCGGCCCGCTCGTCGCGTTCGTTCGGGTAACACCGTACGGGGTTACTGTTACATTTACCCTCTCGGAGCCGTGTCTCGCCGAGACGGTGAACGTCCGCCGCGGGGAGACCGTTAACAGAATTCCGTCTGAATCGGTCTCTCCGACCTCGTTTTCCCCGATTTCGATAGTGGCTCGAACCGGGTCTCCGTTCGCGTCGGTCAGGTTTATCCGCAGTGGTCCGCCCGGATACGTCCGATTGACGGCGAGGTGGAGATCGGTGCTGTTGTTCCGTATGGCCGTGCCGTAGGGTATGTGGTTGTCTCCGGTGAGGAGCTTGTACTGTATCTCTCGATAGATTCTCTCCGTCCCGCTGTCGAGATACGCCGTGATGACGCCCTGTGGATAGACCATCTTGGTTTCCGACACGCCTTTCTTGTACTGTATGTTCGAAGACGTTCCGGGATTCTTCTCTTTTACCCACGGATAGCTGTTCACTGTAATATTGGTCTTCTCCCGCCCCGTAAGGTAACTATCCAAACTGCTGTTTCGGTAATCGGATCGATACGCTTCGCGAACGTATTTGTTGCCGAGTACGGTCGACAACACGGTTCCATCGCTCGTCGTCGCTACGTAGACGTACTTCGAACCGGTTCCACTGCGAACGCTTTCGACCACGTTGTTGCGAACCTCTCCACGGAGGGGTATCAAATCCGCTCGAAGTTCGTACTCGTGTGGCGCGAATTGGATGACGCTTTTCCCCTTCGTTTTCATGTGATCGATTGCGCGGTTTACATCGTCCGCCCTGCTATCGAGCATGGCAAGTCGTTCAACATATTCGCGCACTCCAATCTCCTGATTGTTGAACTCCTTGCTCGCGCTCCGTTCTTTGTTTTTTAGCGACGATAGTTCCAATTCGAGATCTGTTCTAAACCGAGTAAGGAGCTGATATCTCTCCTCATCGTCGTCCGCATTCGATAGTTTCTCGTCGAGCGTGTACATCTTCTGCTGCGACTGAACCTTGTTCCTGTCCATTTCGAGCGTGGTGCTGAGGCTCAGTGATGAGGTGTACGTCTCGCTCCGTTCCGGCGTTCCGAGGCTCAGGTGGGAGGATGTCTCGTTGAATCCCGGCGGTTTCGCGGGATTGTTCGCACTCGGCTGCGTCGAAGATGCGGGTTGCGAGCCGACTCCGAACGCAGCGGCAGGCGAACAGAAGAGGAGGAGGGCTACTAGCAGGATAGAGGACTCCCGGCTCATATCGTTGATTACGTAACTACTCATTAAAATACGTACGGGATTCCGCGTTATTCGATAACCGGACGAAATCGCGCGAGACCTTTTAAATCGTCCCCTGACCTTTTATCGCATAGATGGAAAGTATTTTCTTGTCTGCTTAACCACAGTGGGATATGCGGTCACATTTCGCCCTCCTCGTGGTCCTCCTTTCCCTTTTAGCCTCGGGAACCGCCCTTGCGGCGGGTGATGTGCAGACTCATCCGGCTACTACCGATTTCGTAGTGGGAGACCGCAGTGCGGTCAACGAAACGCCGACGAACGGGACGACGATACAGATTACGCCACGGGCCAATGGCGACGCTCACTGGAACGTTTCGATGGATTTCTCGCTTCACGACGAAAACGAAACGGAGGCGTTCAAGCGCTTGGGGCGTGATTTCAAGCAAGGCGACAGCAGTGTCGGCTTTTCGGCGGAAACGTTCCGAGATATCGCAAAACGCGAACAGGCCGAAACCGGTCGCGAGATGAAAATACGGAGCGTCAACCGCGATTACACCGTGAGCAACGAAACCGGTATGCTGACTCTCTCGTTCATCTGGACGAATTTCACCCGTGTGAACGGCGATAAAATCTATCTCGGGGACGCGTTCTTGCTCGACGACGGGGAGTCCACGTGGTTCCGTTCGCTGTCCGCGAACCAAAACCTCTTCATTCACTCCCCCGACGAGTACGAGATTCAAAACTCGAATTTCGGTCACAACAACGGGACGATCACTCTCAGTGGCCCGATGACGATTCGTTCTCCGACCGGCGGTGGTCGCTTTATTCGAGTGACGTACGCCGAAGATTCCCGCCCGGTCGAGCAATCGACTCCACTATTGGCGTATATCGCCGGATTCGTGGTCCTCGTGGGAATCGTCGGTGCTGGCGTCTACGCGTTCACCCAACGAGATGGGGACGGACCGGGAACCGATTCCGAACACACGGACGAGGAACCCATCCCATCGACGACACCTGACCCCAACCCCGAACCGGAAGACGACGAACCGAACCTCGAACTCCTCTCCGACGAGGAGCGCGTCGAGCACCTGCTGAAACGGAACGGCGGTCGAATGAAACAGGCGACCATCGTCAAGGAGACGAACTGGTCGAACGCGAAGGTGTCCCAACTCCTCTCGGCGATGAGCGATTCCGACCGAATCGACAAACTCCGTATCGGTCGGGAGAACCTCATCACGCTTCCCGGCGAGGACGTGACCGACTTCGACGACGAGTGAGCGCTCGAACGCCGGAATTGGTAAGATTCCCGATTAGTACGG
>NZ_MEIH01000087.1:0-17253 GCF_001723155.1 Haladaptatus sp. W1 | reverse complement strand
CCCGCGGTGAGGAGGGATGGTGACGCGGAGCGAAACCGGAAACCCAGAACAATCTTGTAGCCCGGCGAACTTCGTTAGCGCATGATAGACGAGACAGTCGAGGAGATACAGGAGATGCAAACGCACAGCTCCTCGACCGTCGCGGTCAAGGCGGCGAGAGCGCTCTCCGACCTCGTGGACCGCGACTTCGAGACCGTCGAGGAGTTCGAGCGCGCGCTCGACCACAACAGCAGCGTCCTTCGTCGGGCGAACCCGTCTCACGCCTCGCTCGTCACGACCCAGCGGGCCATCGTGGCGATGGTGACGGAATCGGATAACGAGACCGTCGAGCAGGCGAAAGAGAACACGCAGGAGGCCATCGATAGCGTCGTCGAGCAAGTCATGACCGCCAAGCGACGCGCCGCCGAGAACGCCGCGCCGCTGTTCGAGGACGGCATGACGCTCATGACCCACGATTACTCCTCGACCGTGCTGGAAGCCGTCGAAACCGCCGTGGCGGACGGCGCGTACCTCGACGTGTACGTCATGGAGGCCCGCCCGCGCTACCTCGGCCGCAAGACCGCGCGCGTGCTCGGCGAAATCGACCAGGTGGACGCGACGCTCATCGTCGACAGCGCCGCGGGCCACTACCTGCCCGAGTGTGACCGCGTGTTCACCGGAATGGACTGCATCGTGGACGAAACCCTCTACAACCGCGTCGGAACCTTCCCGCTGACCGTCACCGCGAACGAAGTCGATGTCCCCGTCACGGCCGTCGGTTCCAGCGCGAAAATCGTCGGCGAGGCGTTCCGGTTCGAGAACGACTTTCGCTCGCCCAGCGAAGTCATCCGTGAACCGGCGGAGGGCTTTGCGGTGTGCAACCCGGCCTACGACGCCACGCCGACCGAACTCCTCGATTCCGTCGTGACGGACGAAGGAACGTGGGAGTACTGACGCCAATCCCTTATTCGACCTGCACCCACTCGCCGCTCTCGTCGCTTCGCTCGATAGCGTCCAGTACCTTCTGCACCGCCACGCCGTCCGCGAAGTTCGGGTGGTATTCCTCCCCATTCTTCACCGCCGACAAGAACTCGTAGTTCTCGTGGACGAACGTGTGTTCCCAGCCGATGACGTGGCCCGGCGGCCACCAGTGCTCGACGTACGGGTCGGACTCGTCGGTGACGAGCACCGTCTCGTAGCCGCGATTCTCACCGCGCAGGACTTCGAGTTCGTTGAGGCGTTCGAGCGAGAACTTCAGGCTTCCCTCGGAGCCGTGAATCTCGATGGTGTGGTCGTTCTTGTGACCGTTCGCGAACCGCGAGGCCTCGAACGTCGCCATCACGTCGCCCTCCAGTTCGGCCTGTGCGGAGTAGGCGTCGTCCACGGTGACCGGTCGCGTTTCGTCTCCCGCGGTTTCACCGTCTCCCGTAGACTCCCCCTCTACCGGACGCTCGTCCACGAACGTCTGTAGGTGGCCCGAAACGCGCTCCACGTCGCCGACGAGGAAGCGCGCGAGGTCGATGGTGTGCGCGCCGAGGTCGCCGAGCGCGCCGCTTCCCGCCAACTCCTCGTCGTTGCGCCACGACCACGGCGCGTCGGGGTCGACCAACCAATCCTGGAGGTAGCGACCGCGGAACTGGTGAATCTCGCCGAGCACGCCGTCCTCGATGAGTCCCTTCGCGTACCGGATGGCCGGGATAAACCGGTAGTTGAACGCCGTCGCGGTCGGGACGTCCGCCGACCGTGCGGCCTCGGCCATCCGTTCCGCGTCGGAGAGATTCGCCGCGAGGGGTTTCTCACAGAGGACCGGAACGCCCGCCTCCAGCGCGGCGATGGAAGGTTCGGCGTGGACGAAATTCGGTCCGAGGTTGTAGAACACGTCCACCTCGTCGATGACTTCCTCCCAATCCGTGCTCGTGTGGGCAAAGCCGAGTCGGTCCGCGGCCTCCGAAAGCGCTTCCTCGTCCCGTCCAATGAGCGTGTGCCGTTCGACGTCCGGCGCGTCGGGGAAGAACATCGGCAACCGCGCCAGCGCGTTCGCGTGGGCTTTTCCCATGAACCGGTAGCCTAACACACCGACTTTCAGCGTCATGATTGCGTTCACGTTGTTCGGGAAGGGATTTAGTGTTTAGTGGCCCGCCGGGAGACGGGGATCGGAAATTCGGCGACATATCGCCCGAACGCGACCGACTCCTTATCATCGCGGCGGCCGAACATCGTTGCGTGGCGTACGCCGAACTCCGTGCCGAACTCTCGGGTAATCCTTCTCCCCGCGTCGTCGCGTTCCCCGACGGGAGCGTCGATACGTTTTCGAGAATTCGCTCACCCGCCGGACGACTCGACTCGTTAACTGCGTTCTCCGGCGAACTCGCGGACGGCAAGCGGTCGTTCCACCTCGAACCGGAAACGCGGGAGGCGGGCGGACAGGCCGTCAACATGGCGAAGCAGGTGCACGCGCTGGGCGGCGACCCGGAACTGTACGGCCATCTGGACGACCCGCTGCTCGCCGACCTCCCGTTCCCGTGCGTCTCGATGGGCGAACCGGCGGCCGTATCCGTGCTGGAACTCGGGGACGACGGCGTTCTCTTCGCCGCGGAGTCGGACGCGATACGGGACTGGACGGCGGCCGACGTACGAACCGCGATGGGCGGCGATTTCGCGCCGATACGCGACGCGGACGGGGCGTGCTGTGGAAACATCGCGTCGTTCCCGGCCCTCCTCGACGTGTTTCGGTCGCTCGCCTCGACGAACGGGGACGGCGACGGTGGCGCGTTCGTCCTCGACCCCGGCGACATGACCGACGTGGCAGCCGAGACGATAGCGGACTACTTCTCGGTGCTTTCCGACCTCGATGACCGTTTCGAGGTCGTTCTGAGCGTGAACGACCTCGAAACCGACCGCCTCGCGGAGGTGGTCGGCGGTCGGAGCAAGTCGAAATCCGACTCGCTCGAACGAATCCGAGACGAGGCGGCCGTCTCGGCAATCGTGTATCACGGCACGGAGCGAGCGGTCGCCGCGACCCGCGACGGGACCCTCACCGTTCCCAACTACACCGTTTCGACCGTCGAGCGAACCACGGGGCTGGCGACCGGTTCTCCGGCGGACTGACGTTCGGCCGCGCGAGCGGGTGGGACTGGGAACCGACGCTTGCGCTGGCGAACGTCTGTACGTCGCAGTACGTCGAAACGGCGACGACCGTCGATGTCGAGGCGGTACTGAGCGAAGAGTGGACGAAATAGCGTCGGGCGACTACACGCGGGCCAACCACCGCTCGGGGTGGTCGAGTTCGTCGTCGGTCGGCAGGTTCTCCGGTTTCTCCCACACGCGGGTCGCCATCTCGACGTCACTGGCGGAGACGACGTGCTCGAAGAAGTCCTTCCCGCGTTCGTACTGTCGCCGTTTCATGCCCAGTCCGAGCATACGCCGGACGAGTTTCGACAGCGGGTTCATCCCCTTCCGTCGTGCATCTATCTTCGCGCGGAGGTCCTCGTACTCGTCGTCGAACGCCTCGTCCATCAGGAGTTCGGCGTATCCCTCGACGGCGGTCATGGCGGTGTCGAGTTCCTTGAACGCCTCGCGGTCCACCTCGCCGTGGGCGAGCGCCTCGATGCCCGTCTCCATCTCGCGTTCGAGGTAGTCCGACAGCCACGGGGCGGCCCCGAACTCCGCGGCGTGGGTCACTTCGTGGAACGCGATCCAGCGGCGGAAGCGGTCGGGGTCCACGTTCAGTTCCTCGGTGATGCGGGTGATGTTCGGGTGGACGAAGTAGAGCGCGTGGTCGTCGCCCTCGGCGAGCAAAAGCGGGTCGTACTGCCCGAGGACGTTGTTGCCGAGGAGGGCGAGCATGAACGACATCGTTCCCGTGTTGAGGACGCGGGCGACGCCCGGGAGCACGTCCGGGCCGTACTCCTCGATGGGTTCCATCACGCGCTCGAAGGTCGCGATGTTCGCGTCCATCCAGTGGTGTCGGTTCTGGATTTCCACGGTCTTCGGGACGTCGAAGGAGACGCCCGAGACCTCCCGAACGCGGGCGCGAGCGTCGCGCACGTCGGTCGCATAGCCGGTCTGTTCCGCCGGAGAGAGGTCTATCGACCCGGGGTCCGTCGCCGCCTTCGCCGCGTCGGCCACCGCGGTCCAATCGATGGGGCCGCTGCCGGACGCGCCGGTGACGGCACGGACGCTACGGTAGAGATTCACAGCACTACGTTGGAGTCACGCCGACAAAATCCTTCTGTCCGGTCACTCCCGTCGCCGCTTCACCCGTTTCGCCAGCGCGATAACGACCGCGAGAACGATGAGCGGTCCGAGTTTCCCGGCGATGGACGGCGGTTCCGTCTCGCGTTCACCGGGTTCGCCTTCCAGTTCCGATTCCGGTTCCGACTTCGAACCGAATCCGGCCGACGATTTCGTTTCGCCCGTGTTGAGCGTGAAGTTCGGTTCGTGGAGATGCAGTTCGAAAACACCCATGCAACAGCAATCGACGGTCGTCCCCTTATCGATTCTGGGGACGTGTCTATTAGTTTATTATTTTTCGTCATCTTCGGGAGTTTGAAGGCGCACTATCGCTCCTTTCCGACTATGGACGAGAAACGACGCACGTTTCTGGAGACGCTGTTGACGACGCCCAGTCCGTCCGGATTCGAGATTCCGGGCCAGCGCGTCTGGGTCGAGTACGTCTCGGAGTTCGCGGACGAAGTGCGAACCGACGAGTACGGGAACGCGGTCGCGGTCGTCGAGGGCGACGGTCCCGAACTCGCGTTCGCGGGCCACGCCGACCAGATCGGGTTCATCGTCGCCGGAATCGACGACGACGGCTTCATCAGAATCGACCGAATCGGCGGGACGGACCGCACCGTCACGAAGGGCCAACACGTCGTGATTCACGCCGACGACGGCACCGTCAACGGGGTCGTCGGCCAGCGAGCGATTCACCTGCGCGACACCGAGGACGACGAGTTCGACGACATCGTGGAACAACACGTCGATATCGGCGCCGAAAGCGAGGAGGAGGCCGCCGAACTGGTCGACGTGGGCGACCCGATAACGTACACGCCGACCGTCGAGGACCTTCGGGGCACGCGACTGGCCGGACCGGGCATCGACAACCGCGTCGGCACGTGGGTGGCCGCCGAGGCGCTCCGCCGGGCGGCCGAGCGAGACGCCGACGCGACCGTCTACGCCGTGAGCACGGTACAGGAGGAACTCGGCTTGCAGGGCGCGAAGATGGTCGGCTTCGACCTCGACCCGGACGCCATCGTCGCCATCGACGTGACGCACGCCATGGACAGCCCGGACGTCGGCGGCGAGAAGCGATTCTCGGACCTCACCATCGACCTCGGCGGCGGTCCCGTCGTCGCCCGCGGCAGCGCGAACCACCCCGAAGTCGTCGCGGCGGTCCGCGAGGCGGCGGACGAGGCAGAGATACCCGTACAGCTACAGGCGGCAGGCATCTACACCGGCACGGACGCAGACGCCTTCTTCACCGCCCGGGGCGGCACGCCGTCGCTCAACCTCGGACTGCCGAACCGCTACATGCACACCCCCGTCGAGGTCATCGACACGGACGACTTGGACGCCTCCGCCGACTTGCTCGCCGAATTCGCGGTGCGAGCGAGCGACCGCGACGGCTTCGAAGTTGACATCTGAACAGAACCACTCGACTCTCGTTCCGGTACGTTTATCAACACAAACACTGGGATTGTTGATATGAGCGGACGACCACTCGACGTTCTCGAAGCGTCGTTGAACTCGGCGGTGACAGTGCAGTTGAAAGGTGGCGAAGAGTACACCGGCACGCTGACCGGCTACGACCAGCACATGAACCTCGTCATCGAAGACGAAGACACAACCATTATACGCGGCGATAACGTCGTTTCGATCACTCCATGACTGGTGCAGGAACTCCAAGCCAGGGTAAGAAGAACAAAACGACGCACGTGAAATGCCGCCGTTGCGGTGAGAAATCGTATCACGTGAAAAAAGGCGTTTGCTCGTCGTGCGGCTTCGGTAAATCGAGCAAGCGACGCGACTACGAGTGGCAGAGTCGAGCGGGCGACAACTAACCGCCTGCTACGGATTTTCTCCATCTCGATACTTCTCTCTCGACCAGCCGTCGGCTATTTCGAACCCACAGTATACACGAGCATGCATATTTCTGTCTGAAACGCTGGGAAATACGGCACGATAACGAGGGTTTTTACTACTGTCCCGCGCTACGGACAGCTATGTCATGTGGCCGGGACGGAGACCTCGGCGGACCGACCGAGAAGTGTGGCGTCGTCGGCGCGTCGCTCGCGGGTCGGGACGCGGCACGCCCCCTCTACTACTCGCTGTACGCCCTCCAGCACCGCGGGCAGGAGTCGGCAGGCATCGTAACACACGACGGCTTCCAACAACACGACCACGTTTCGATGGGCCTCGTCGGAGACGCCTTCACCGAGGCGGACATCGACGGCCTGAAGGGAAGCGCCGGAATCGGCCACGTCCGCTATCCGACCGCCGGAAGCGTGGACAAGAGCTGCGCCCAGCCTTTCACCGTCTCGTTCAAGAGCGGGTCGCTCGCGCTCTCGCACAACGGTAACCTCGTCAACTCCGACGAGATTCGGGACGAACTCGCCGGAAAGGGCCACGCGTTCACGTCCGACGGCGACACCGAGGTTATCGCTCACGACCTCGCGCGCAACCTCCTCGAAGAGGACCTCGTTCGCGCGGTGAAGCGAACCATGAGCCGAATCCACGGCTCCTACTCGCTCGCCATCATGCACGACGAGACGGTGCTCGGCGTGCGCGACCCGGAGGGCAATCGACCCCTCGTCATCGGCGAAGTCGAGGACGGCTACGTCATCGCCTCCGAATCGTCGGCCATCGACACCATCGACGGCGAACTCGTCCGCGACGTGCGACCCGGCGAACTCGTCGTGCTCCGACCGGACGGCGCGGGGTACGACACCTACCAACTCGTCGAACGCGACCGACCCGCCCACTGCTTTTTCGAACACGTCTACTTCGCCCGCCCGGACAGCGTCATTGACGACAATCTCGTCTACGAAGTGCGACGCGAGTTGGGGCGAAAGCTCTGGGAGGAAAGCGGCATCGAGACTGACGTCGTGATGCCCGTCCCCGACTCCGGCCGCGCGTTCGCGTCGGGGTATGCGGAGGCCGCCCAAGAGGACGACGAGGCTCAAGGGGCCTCGGATACGAGCGGTGAAACCGCGAGTGGCTCCGACGTGGAGTTCGCCGAAGGCCTGATGAAGAACCGCTACGTTGGCCGGACGTTCATCATGCCGACGCAGGACGAACGCGAGCGGGCGGTTCGTCTCAAACTCAACCCCATCAAATCCACCGTCGAGGGTCGAACCGTCACCATCATCGACGACAGCATCGTCCGGGGGACCACCTCGACGCAACTCGTTCGACTCCTCAAGGACTGCGGGGCCGAGGAGGTCCACATGCGAATCGGCGCGCCGCCAATCATCGCCCCCTGCTACATGGGCATCAACATGGCGACCCGAGAGGAACTCATCGCCTCCGACAAATCCGTCGAGGAGATTCGGGAGGCGATTTCCGCCGACAGCCTCGCCTACCTCTCGAAGGAAGCCATCGCCGACGCGCTTTCGGTCTCCCAATCCGACCTCTGTCTCGGTTGCGTCACGGGCGAGTATCCCTACGACATTGACGACGAGGAGACTGACCGCGACGTGACGCGCCCGGTCATCGACGGCGCGAGCGACTGATTCCACTCTAGCGACCGAGACCGTAGTTTTAGGGAATTTCGCGTGTATATCCCCGTAGTATGCCGAATCCGTCCGGCCGGGACGACCACCCCTGTCGCTCGACGCGGGCCGCCCGGAGCCGTCGCCGAGGAAGTTGGTTCGGCCACGGGCAGATAACGTCCGCCGAAAAGAGCGGGTTCGGGCGGTTTCTCGACGATATCGTCTACGCGTTCGCGGACGTTTCGCTGCCGCTCATCCCGTTCCTCTGGTACGTGAGAGTCGGCGCACCGAACCGCTTTTTCGGCCTGAAAACCTCGGCGTTCGTCGGGTGGATGACGATGGTCGTCGTGACCGCGTTGATCCGCGGCGGGTGGCTCCCGCCGCTGGCCACGGAGACGCGAGGGTGGGTGTCGTTGGCTCCCGCCCTGTTGCTCTTCAGGCTCGTCTACTTCAACGCGGTCCTCGCCGTCGTGGCGTACGGCGGCGGAACGGTGGCGAACGTCATGGGATTACCGCTGGTTTCCGTCGCGTTTTCGATGGCGCTTGCGAGCGTCGGAATCGCCGCCTTCCCGCGGCTTGCAGAGCTGTTCTGTGACCGATTCCTCGTTTCGGGGGTTCGTCCGGGCGACTAACGGCGCATCCGCTACCGAACTCGTTTTTGCGACGTCATTCCTCGTGTAACAACCGCTCGATATCGGCGTCGTTCAGCACGTCGAGCAGGCTCGCACCGTTTTCGTACTCTCGCCATTGACGAGGAGTCAGGGACACACCTCCATCGCGCGCCTCCAGTCGCTCCGCGAGCAGTTCGTCCAGGTCGTCCGGGTCGTATCCCGGTATTGGCATGTACAGGTTGTACGGGGTCGCCCCGCAAATATCGTGTGGCTAGATTTCGTTTCGTTCGGCAATAGACGGCCTAAAACAGCCGTATTCTGGACTTGAGAGAATCAGTACACCACGTACAACAGCGCGTAGACGACCACCCCGAGCGCGAAGGACGTGAGCCAGAGCGACGCCGCGATGCGCCCGACGCGACGGTGGTTCGTCTTCGGGAGGTCCGCTACCGGATGGGAGAGGGCGAGCAAGAGCACGTAGTAGAGCAGGGGGATACACACCATGGCGAGGACCATGTGTATCGCCAGAATCGGGAGGTAGAGGTACTGTTGTACGGTCTTCGGGCCGGGGAATTCGGTCGGTCCCTCCAACGAGACGCGGTAGAGGTAGAGACCGAGAAAGCAGACGAACAGGCCGAGTCCGGTCAGCATTCCGGCGCGGTGGCGGACGACGTGTCCGTGTTGAATCGCGTGCCACGCGGTGCCGATGACGGCGATGGCGGCGACGCTGATGATGGCGTTGAGGTGCGGAATCGCCTCCAGAAACCAGTGCGGAGCGCGGGGAATCGCGTGTTCGGGACGACGCCCAACACGGCACCGAAGACGAGCGCCAGCGAGACGATGCTCAGGAGCGCCGTCAGCGTCGGAACGTTGTTTCGGACGGAGGATTCCATACTCGCGTCTTGCAGTCCGGTCGGTATACCAGTTATTTCACTATTTTGTACAGTCGGTCGCACTCACAGACGGGACACCGGTCGAACGGCAGGTCGAACGCGCGGGCACACTCCGGGCAAACGTAGTCGACGCGCGTATTTTTCAGCCGGGAGATGAGGCCAAGCGACATCAATTCATCATGGTTCCCAGAAAGTATTAGCGTATTGGACGCCCGTTGTCATGTCCGTGCGAACGCCTGCCGTCGCCGGGGCAAATGAAAGGCCTTTTATTATCCCACCATCTACGATTGAGTGCAGACAGACACAGCGAGCGTGGGTAGCCAAGCTAGGCCAACGGCGCAGCGTTGAGGGCGCTGTCCCGTAGGGGTCCGCCGGTTCAAATCCGGTCCCACGCATCGCATACGCGGCTTCGCCGCGAACATCAACGATGCAGGTGATCTCCTTCGAGGACATCACCCACGCACAATCCTACTGAAACAACATTCACCAGCCGAGGCTGGTTCTTTTGCGGCACGTTCGACGACTCAGAGTCGAATATACGCGTAGCCTCGGGTCTGGAGGCGGGTCAGTTCGCCCACACCGGACGAGACGGTTTCGACGCCCGCGACGAGTTTCGATTCGTCCACCGCGGGATTTCGAACGGCGTTACTGCACACCTTGTACTCGACGTCACGGTCGAGCAGTCCCCGAACGTCGTCGGCGACGTCAGAACCGCGTTCGAGGGTCGCGATGGCGACCCCGGCGTCGAAGAGGACGGCGACAGTATCGACGTCGAGCGTCTCGTCGGCGAGCAGGTTTCGGACTTTCGCCACGGCGATTGCGGCGGCTTCCGGCGTCGAAACGTGGAATACGGTTTTTACGACGGAAAGGCGTCCTCGGCAAAAAAGTCGGTTCCGATTCGTCAGTTAGAACCCTTCGTGCGTGGCGATTCGGTCGCGCAATTCGGGCGGAATCTCGGTGGGGTCGCCCGACTCGTCGAACACGACTTGTACGGTTTCGCCGGTGGCGGCAACCTCGTCTCCGGCCCGAATCTCGTGTTGCATCGTGATGCTCGTCGTTCCGATGTCGGTGACGCGCACGCCGACTGTCACGTCGTCTCCGCCGGTTATCGACCGATGATAATCGAGTTCGAGGTGGGCGATGACGCCGTTGATTTCGTCGGATGGAACCCCGATAACGTCCCGGAAATACGCGATGCGCGCCTGTTCGAGGTACGTCGCGTAGACGGCGTTGTTGACGTGACCCATCGTATCGAGGTCGCGGTAGCGCACCTCGATACCAGTCGTGTAGCCGAATTCGTCCATGAAACTCGTAGCGGAAAGCGGCTAAACCATCTGTCGATTCCGTCCCGGCTACTCCGCCCGCCGGAGTTTCACCGAGTGGAGCCACCCCTCGTCTCCACCTGGTTTCGCACCACTGCCACCCCGCGACGGAACCGCGGGAGCCGGGCGGCGAGTAACAGAGACGGGGGACGGGTTGCAGACGACAATCTATTTCGTTGTCGGCTGATACGAATCGGCCATGCCCTCCGACTCGACCGACTCGCTCGTCGTCTGGGGAATCGTCATCGTCGGCGTCCTGACGTTCCTGTACAGCATCCTGCTCGCCGGCAAGCCGCTGGCGTGGTTCGGTATCGCGTTTCCGTTGCTCGGACTGTACCTGTTCTGGCGGTTCGTCCGTGCGGTCGAACAAATCGCCGACTCGATGGAGCGGTGATACGCGTCCGTCGCGCCGCGTGATTTCTACCGAGCCGACTCGGTTACGCGGTCGAACGTTTGCACTTCGACGGCGCGTCCCTCGGGGTCGTCGGCGAAGAAGTGATAGATGTCGTAGCAGGAGTTCGCCTCCGGCGGGTCGCGTGCGCAATCGGCCAGTTCGTCGTACAGCGCGTCCACGCCGTCGCGGTCCTCCGTGACGAACGTGAGGATGCCGTCGGTATCGGCCGACTCGCGCTCGCAGAAACCGAAGCGCATGTTGTCGTACTGCAACACCGTACAGTCGGTCTGTTCGAGCCACACGTCCGCCCCGAGGCGGTCGACGTAGAACGAGACGGTTTCGGCGCGAACTTCGCTGGCGAAGAAGACGATGCCGCTCATTGATAAAACGACACGCCGCGCCGAAAAATGGGTTTCGCCCCGTTCAATCCGACCGGAGCATCACGTCGGTCGCCTTCACAACGGCGGTCAGTTCCATTCCCTCCTCGATTTCGAGGTTCTCGGCCGATTCGCGGGTGATGACGGCCGCAACTTCCTCGCCACCCACGTCGAGAACCACCTCGGCGGTCACGTCGCCGGTTTCCACGTCCACTACCTCCCCGTCGAGTCTGTTTCGTGCGCTTAACATCCGAGTTCCCCGGGACGAAGACGACGAGGCCGAGAATAAGCGTTCGGGCGGACTTTGCTCCGACGAACAAACGCGATATTGAAATGTAGGCCCCCCATAGCGAGGGTATGGCAAAATATTCGACCGGGAACTCGTCCGGCGGCGGCAGCGGCGGTTCCTGTGAACTCTGCGGGAAGGCGTCCGATTCGCTGACCGAGGCGAGCGTCGCGGGCGCGACGCTCCACGTCTGTACGGACTGTGCGAGCCACAACGACGCCGCACAGCCGACGAAATCGAAGAGCGAAGGCAACGCGATGAGCGAACAGGACCGCAAGCGCAGGGCGGCCCAGCGCACGGCCCGAATGGACGACGCCCGGAAGGGCGACGCGAGCCACTGGGAGGAAGAGGGAACGAGTTACGACAGCGACCCGCTGCCGTACCTCGTCTCCGACTACGGCGAGCGCGTCATCGACGCGCGACAGGAGGAAGGTCTCCAGCGCGGCGAACTCGCCGACGAACTCGGGGTTCAGGAGAACGACCTCCTCGCGGTCGAACAGAACCGAGCGAACCGCGCGGGCGTCGGCGGGTCGGTCATCGAAGCGCTGGAGGAGCGTCTCGGCGTTACGCTGTCGGAGTCGGCGTAGCGTTTTTGTCCGCCCGTTTCGGAGAACGGGGTATGACCCGCGCGCCAGCAGAGCCATATCGGACGAGTTTCGACGCGACCGTCGCGGCAATCGACGGGAGGAACGTCTCCCTCTCGGAGACGTACTTCTACGCCGAGAGCGGCGGCCAACCGGCGGACAGGGGAACACTCGGCGGGATTTCCGTCGTCGACGTGCAGAAACGCGACGGCGACGTCGTTCACACGCTCGAAACCGACCCCGAGTTCGAGGAGGGTGAGGAGATTCGCGGACAGGTGGACGAGGAGTTCCGCACCTACTGCATGCGGTCGCACACGGCGAGCCACGTCCTCTACGGGGCGGGACGACTGATTTTGGACGACCTCGGCTACGGCGGGTTCGACATCGGCGAGGAGAAGATTCGCGTCGATTTCCAGACCTCGACGGACATCGACGACGACGTTCTCGTCGAACTCGAACGCCTGACGAATCGGGCGGTGTGGGATTCGTTGCCCGTCTCGTGGGAAGCGGTCCCGAAGGAGGAGGCGCTGGCACGCGAGGATATCGCATTCAACACGAAGACGGAAGAAGGCGTGCTGAGCGGTTCGGAGACGGTTCGCGTCGTCGATATCGAGGGATGGGACGTGGCGGCCTGTGGCGGCACGCACGTCGAGAACACGCGCGAAATCGGGCCGGTGACCATCGTCGACCGGTCGAACCCCGGCGAGGGAATGACGCGCGTCGAGTTCGCCGTCGGCCCGCCAGCCATCCGAACGCGGGCGGACGAAAAGCGGAGTGCGCTGGCGGCCGCGCGAATCGCCGGAACAGGGGTCGAGGATTTGCCGAACGAAATCGACCGGCTCACCGGCGAACTCGACGCGCTGGAAACCGAGTTGGCGGACGCGAAATCACGGCTTGTTCACGCGACCATCGACGAACTCGCCGAGGAAACGGTCGCCCGAAATGGCCACGAGTGGTTGGTCGGCACCATCGACGGCGTCGGGCCGAACGAACTCAGCGACAGGGTGCGAGAACTGGCGGGCGAAACGGCGGACGTGGTTGCGCTCACCGGAAAAGAGGGGTCGACGTTCCTCGTCGTCGGGACCGACGGCGACGTCAAAGCGGGCGACGTGGTGGACGAGGTGACCGACGAGTTCGGCGGCGGCGGTGGTGGTAGCCCGACGTTCGCACAGGGCGGCGGCCTCTCGGCGGACCCCGACGACGTGGTGGCGTACTTGCGAGACTGAGTTACTCGACGCCCAACTGCTCGAAGACGAACGTCCACTCGTCTAACTTCTCGCGGACGACCATCTCGGTCGGCTTGCCGACGCCGTGGCCCGTGTCCCGTTCCTCGCGGAGGAGAATCGGCGCGTTTCCGGTGTGTTTCGCCTGCATTCTGGCGGTCATCTTCCGGGCGTGAGCCGGGTGGACCCTCGTATCCCCCTCGGCCGTCTTGAACAGGACGGCGGGATACTCCCGCTCCTCGACGTTGTGATACGGCGAGTATTCGCGGATGTACTCGAACGCCTCCGGGTCGTCGGGGGACCCGTACTCCGCCGTCCACGACGCGCCGAGCAGGAACCGGTGGAACCGGAGCATGTCGAGGAGCGGAACGATACAGAGGCAGGCGGCGAACAGATCCGGGCGCTGGGTGATGCTCGCGCCGACGGTCAGTCCGCCGTTGCTCCGACCGTCGATGGCGAGGCGTTCGGGACTCGTGTAGTCGCGCTCGACGAGGTGTTCCGCCGCCGCGATGAAGTCGTCGAAGGTGTTCTGTTTGTGCTCCTTCCGGGCCGCGTGGTGCCACTCCTCGCCGAACTCGCCGCCGCCGCGGACGTTGGCGACGACGAAGACGCCGCCTCGTTTGAGGAAGGGGACGGCGTAGCGTCGGAACGCGGGCGTCTGGCTGAGTTCGAACCCGCCGTAGCCGTACAGCAGCGTCGGGTTGTCGCCGTCCGGTTCGACGCCCGCGTGAACGACGAACAGCGGGACTTCGGTGCCGTCCGCCGACTCGTACCGCTCCCGTTCGACCTGCAGGTCGGCCTCGACCGGAACCTCGGGTGCGTCGAGTTTCGTTACGCCCTCGCCGACGGCGTAGCGGTAGACGGTCGGCGGGTGGTCGAACGACTGGTACCGGAAGAAACACTCGTCCTCGTCCGTCGAACCGTGGAGACTCCCCTCGTCGATGGACCCCAACTCGGGAAGCGACGCGTCTTCGACGCTCGCGCCGTCGAGGTCGAAGGCGACGAGTTCCGAAACCGCATCGCGTTCGTAGTGTGCGACGATGTGGTCGCCCGCGAGCACGAAATCCCGGAGGATGGCGTCGTCGCGCTCCGGGACGACGGATTCGAACGTCTCGGGTGCGCCGCCCCCGGCGGCGTCCGCCAACTCCGCCGCGACGATTCGGTAGTTCGGCGCGTCGAGGCTCGTCAGGAAGAAGACCCGACTCCCGCGGAGGTGTGGCTCGAAGATGGCGTCCTCGCCCGTCACGAGCGGTTCGAACTCGCCGTTCCGCTCGGCGTAGACGTCGGTGCGTTCCCACCCCCGCGTGAGCTCGACCACGAGGTAGTCGCTGTCCGGGTCGTTGTGGAGGCCCGCCCACGTCTGCTCGTCGAGTTCGATTGGGAGTTCGTCGTCTGCGTCGTCCTCGCCGCCCCCATCTAGTCGGTGGTACGCGAGCGATTTGTCGAGTTGCCCGCCGTCTTCGAGCGCGCCAGTTCGGCCGTAGTAAAATCCCCCGTCGGTCCACGCGAACGACCGCTCCCCGGTTCGACCCGTCTCGCGGAGTTCGTCCACGGTGTCGCCCGTTTTCGCGTCCACGACGCAAACGTCGTACTGTTCCGTGCCGCCCTCCGTGACGCCGTAGGTGACGAGCGAGCCGTCAGGAGAGGGGACGAACCAGTCGAGGGTCAGGGTGGCGTCGTCGCTCCACTCGTTCGGGTCCGCGAGGACGCGGCGTTCGCCGTCGAGGTCGTCCCGAACGGTCAACAGCGGCAAGTCCTCGTCGGCGGGCGTGTACCGCTGAAAGTAACCGCTCGGCGTCGGAACGACGGGGAAGTAGGCCGCGGAGTTCGACAGCGCCCGAAACCGGGGTTCGAGGTCATTGCGCGTCTCGCCGTGGAGGAACGACTCCGCGTACTCGTTCTGTGCACTCACCCACGCCGAAACGTCCTCGCCGTCGCCTTCCAGCCAGCGGTACGGATCATGGATTTCCTCACCGTGAAGCGTTTCGACGACATCGCGCGTTTCGGTGGGTGGGGGAGTCCGTGGCATACCGTCGATAGTGGAAACCGCGGCTAATACGTTGTCGGGAAGCGGCAACGCGACGACAGGAGAGGGGCCGAGTTGGCGGGCCGCGAAGACGTGCGGTAATCGACAGTATTTTTCCGCGAGGGCGGGTACGAACGTCTCGTGAATATACGGGGGACCGTCACGGCGCCGGGCGAGCAACGAACCGTGACCACGCGGTACGGCGAACGCGACCTCGCGGAGGTCGTCGTACGACCGAACGACGACGTGCCGCAGACGGTGACGCTGTGGGGCAAGTGGGCCGAAACCGCCGACTACCTCGAAGAAGGGATGGAACTGCTGGTGACGGACGCGGAGGAGTCCGAGTACGACGGCGAGACGACGTACGCGACGGGAAAGGAGTCATACGTCGTGGTCGAACCCTCGTTCCTCGTGAACGTGACCGACGTCCGCTCGTGGGTGCAGTGTCCCCGGATGTACTACCTGAACAAGCTGTCGGCGATTCCGCTGAACTACCCCGTCGTGAAGGGGACCATCGTCCACGAGGTGTTCGGCGACCTGCTCCGCGGCCGGGAACTGGACGACTCCATCGAGGAGCGCGTCGAGGAGGTCGGCCTGCAACTCGGCCTGCTCGGACGCGAGGCGGACGAGGTGGCGGGCGAGGTGCGCCAGAACGCCCGCGCCATCGAGGGCTGGCTCGAACAGGGCGTCCTCGACGACACGGACGACTGGCGAAGCGAGTACACGCTCATCAGCGAGCAGTTCGGCATCAAGGGCCGCTGTGACGCGCTCCGTCGCGGGATGCCGGTCGAACTGAAGACGGGCAAGAACACGAACCGCGACCCGCGCTTTCAGGACAAGATTCAGGCGGCCTGTTACGCCCTCCTCCTGCAGGAACGCGGCGTGCCCGCGGACACGGGCACGCTCCTCTACACGAAGAACTCCGCGCTGGACCGCGCCGAGGAGACCGGCGACCTCTCGCCCGCGAAGGAGTTCTCCATCGGCAAGGGCCTGCTCGAATTCGTCGTCAGGACCCGCAACGAAATCGCCGCGGCGGAGTTCGACATGGACGTGCCGACGGGCTACGAGGCGAACGCCAAGTGCGAATACTGTTTCGAGAAGGACACCTGCATGGTCGTCTCCGGCCGCCTGAATCAGGAGTCGAAGGCGGGACAGATAGGCAGGCCGATTCCCGAGGAGGAACGCGCGTACTTCCGCGAGAAGTACGAGCAGATAGAACGGGAACGCCGGGCGACCCACCGCGAGTACGCCAAGCTGTGGGAGCAGACGGCCCGGGAACGGGCGGACGACGACCGAGCGCTCATCGGCTTGGAACCGGCGGGACAGACGCAAATAGAGGGCGGGCGCTGGGAACTCCGCGCCCGAAGGACCGACGATTCGGTATCGAAGATTCGGGAGGGCGACGTCGTGTTGGCCAGCAAGGGCGATCCCGTCAGCGGCCACGCGGAACTGGCCCGGGTTCAGCAACTGGGCGACGAAATCGTCGTCACGACGGACGAACCCGTCGAACTCCGGCGACTCGACGTCTATCCCTCAGAGTTCTCCGCAGACGGAATGTTGACCGCGCTCCACGACGCCCTGCTGAAGGGCGACGAACGGCGGAAGGACGTGCTGTTCGGACGGCGGGAACCCGAATTCGAGTCGAATGAACGGACGTTCATCGGAAACAACGACGCCCAGAACGCCGCGGTCAACCTCGCGGTGAACGCGAACGACTGCGCGCTCATCCACGGTCCGCCCGGCACCGGGAAGACCTACACCATCGCGCGGACCATCCGTGCGTTAGTCGAGGACGGCAACCGCGTCCTGCTGTCGGCGTTCACGAACCGCGCCGTGGACAACGCGC
>NZ_MEIH01000086.1:0-17115 GCF_001723155.1 Haladaptatus sp. W1 | reverse complement strand
AATCAGGATTGCGTTTGAGGAAACCCGCGTAGGTTTATATTGGTACGAGAACAATTATCGTCTATGAAGGGGAGAAAATCGTACTTCATCGCGCTCGCGCTCGTCGTCGTTTCGTTCGGCCTCAGCGCGTACTTCTATCCCCAAATGCCGGCACAGATGGCGACCCACTGGAACGCGAGCGGTGCCGCCGACGGAACGATGCCGAAACTATGGGGCCTGCTGTTTCTCCCGACGCTGACCGCGGGACTCCTCGTCCTGTTCGCCGCGCTTCCGCGCATCGACCCGCTCCGGGAGAACGTCGCGGCGTTTCGGGAGTACTACGACCTGTTCGTCGTCCTGTTCGTCGCCTTCATGCTGTACGTCCACCTGCTGACCATCCTGTGGAACCTCGGCTACCGGTTCAACTTCACGACCGTCCTCGCACCGGCGATGGGCGTGTTGTTCTACTTCATCGGCGCGCTCATGAATCGCGTCGAGCGCAACTGGTTCGTCGGCATCAAGACCCCGTGGACGCTCTCGAACGACGACGTGTGGAAGAAGACGCACACGCGCGCCGGGCCGCTGTTCAAACTGGCGGGCGGCCTCGCCGCCCTCGCCGTCTTCGTCCCGCAGTACGCCATCTACCTGATGGTCGGTCCGGTGCTTCTCGCCTCCATCTACCTCACGGTGTACTCCTACGTCGAATATCGGCGCGTCACCGTCTGAACGCGTTCCGTCAGTCCCCACCGTGAGCGATAACCTCGTCGGGGCGAATTTTGAGGAGGACCCGCGCCGTTCGAATCTCCGGTTGGTACTCCTCGCCGGTGTATCGTCGTGAGAGTTCGTCGATGTGTTCCCGGGCACCGTCTTCGGTTACTTCGTCCACCCCGCCGAGGACGGAGAGCGTAGCGGTCGTCGGGGTCGGTCATCCCCATTCCGACTTTCGGATTCTCCCGTACGTTTTGCTCTTTCCGCCGACCGCGTTCGGTGTTGACCAGCACTCTGTCCTCGTCGGCGTCGTAATCGACCCACACCGGCGTTACGTGCGGCAGGCCGTCCGGCGTGAGCGTGGCGAAGTACGCGAACACCGGTTTCTCGAACAACTCCTGAAACTCCGTCGGGATGGATGACATCACGAAATCCACAGTCGGGAGTCACTTCACGCTACGGGCCGCGGAGCCAGCCTTCGACCGGCGGAACGGGGAGGTTACAACGCGTTCGACGCGACGCTCGCCACGAGTCGCCAGACGGTCATGAAGAGCAGTCCGAAGCCGAGCATGACGAGGACGAACGTGAGCGGCGACTCGCCGTGGAAAAACGACGTCGCGCGAAGGCCCGCTCCGATGAGCGCGGCGATGACCCACGTTCCGTCCGCGAACAGCACCGAACTGCGGACCGACCGGCGCGCGCGTGAACTGTACAGTCCGACGACGAGCGACGCGATTATCCACCCGATGAGGAACGGCGCGACGGTCCCGGCGAAGTACACGGGACGTGCGAGGATGTTCTCGTTGTGTCGCATCGCTCCGATTGCGAGGAGGACGACCAACACCACCACGTCGCCGATGACCAGTCCTGCCGTGGTTGACGAGCGGTCGAACCGTCGGGTGCCGAACGCACTGCTCATACACGGTGTTGGGACGCCGGGGTTATGGCGTTCCCGGTGTCGGCTTGACGCCCGCTACGGTGTAATCGAATCCGCGGCTTCGAACGCGCGGGACGAGATTCGCGGCGTCCAACTTCCGAACCAAGGTCTCCGGCGTGACGAACGACGAGTCCATCCCCAGCAGGTGCTCGCCGCGGACGAGGAACCACCCGCGAATCGTCGCCGGGTTGTACTCGCGGACGATGAGCACGCCGCCCGGCCGGAGGACGCGCTCGACCTCCGCGAGCGTCGCGTCCGGGTCGCCGATGTGATGCAGGGCGTCGGAGATGACGGCGGCATCGACGGACTCGCTCGCCAGCGGCAGTCTCGTGGCGTCGCCGCGCACACAGGCCAAGCCGCGACCGTGGGCCTGTGCGAGCATCCCCGCCGACGCATCGACCACGACCTCCTCGTTGACATTCAAAGCGCGAACGGCACGACCGGTTCCCCCGGCGACGTCGGCGATTCGCTCTATCGGACGCTCCGCCTGTTCGAGTCCCTCGCGGAGGACGTCGGAGTCTGTTTCCGGCGAGAAGGTGTCGTAAAAGCGCGCGATGCGGTCGAAATGCCCGATGTCGCCGTCGATAGGGGTCATATCGGAACAACGAAGCCGACCGCATAAAATCCGGCGGGGGACCGACATCCGTTCTCCCGCGACCGCCCCGATGGATGGATGTACATCGCGTCGAAACCGGATGACATGGAGTACGCGGTATTGGGCTGGCCGGACGACGGGCCGAAGATACGCCTCGACTACGAGCGGTTCAGCTACGCGGGCAAGTTCGTGATGTCGAACACGGGGAAGGCCGTCGTCCGCGCCGAACGGCCGTCGGAACGTCCGCCGGTGAGCTTCGGCGACGAATCGGTCGTCGCCGCCATCGCGTTCAACGAGGACCGAACCGACGACGGGACGATGTGGCTCCGGTACGTGACCGTGCACGCCGACCGACGCGGCGAGGGTATCGGGCCGAAACTCACCCGATTCACGACGGAGCGTATTCACGACCGGGGATATCACCGCGTGAGAATCGCGGTAAACAACCCCTACGCGTACCAAGCGCTCTACCGGGCGGGGTTCGGGTTCACCGGCGAGGACACCGGGTTGGCCGAACTCGTCTTGGAACATCCACGTCCCGTAGCGGGGCGCGAGCGCTATCAGGACGGCTTGGACCGCTACCGCGAGCGCGACCTCTCGTCGGGAGAACGAGCGTTTCTTGCGTCGAAGGAGGGAGCGACTCCCCCGCGGGAGTGAATTTCGAGGTCCCTCGCACGATTCGAGTGCGGTGCGCTTTCGCGGTCCTCGGCCTGTTCATTCAGCTATTAACGCCCTATTAACGAAGGTGGAGTATCTCTTTCCGTATCGTAGTGAGAGACGATAGAAGAAGAGTACTCGGCGTCATCGGGTCGGGCCTCTCGGCCGGAATTGCGGGGTGTTCGGCCTTCTCGAAGGACGGGAGCCCCGAGACGACGAGTGAACGGTCCGGCGGCGAACAGTCGACTACCACGGAGGAGGGCCCGGCGGCCCCGGAGACGACCGACACCGAAAACGACTCGAAGTCGGCGTCCGACGAGGGTCCCCCGGAGAAGGTCGAACCGTCGCCGAAAGCGTACCGGTCGGTTCCGCTGCCGAGCAAGCCGACCGAGAACGAGTACGCGACGATGGGCGACGACGACGCCTCGGTGACGGCGAAGTTTTACGGCGCGTGGAAGTGCCCGTACACCCACGATTTCGTCCTGAACATCCTACCAACCCTCATCGAGGAGTACGTGAAACCCGGCGACGTGGCCATCGAGTTCCGCGCAGTCGCCTACGAGGACGGCGAAGGGTTCCACGGCCCGGACGAACCCCGCGCCGCACGCGCCGGACTGTCCGTCTGGAACGAGGACCCCGAATCCTACTGGACGTACTTCGGTACGATGTTCCAAAACCAGAACAGTTCGCCGGGGTGGGCGACGACGGAGACGCTCGTCCGTATCGCCGAGGAGGCCGACGTGAGCCACCTCTCCAAAATCACCTCGCAAATCGAGGCGAAAAAGTACCAGTCCCAAATCGAACGGACGATGGACCAGGTACACGAGATTCCGATTTCGGCCGTCCCCCGCATCGTCGTCGACGACACGGTGACGGCACCGACGGTGAACCTGAAGAAGACGAAAGCGCAACTCGACACCGCGCTCGGACGTGGGTCGGGGTCGGATTCCGAAACGACCACGACGACTACGACGAACGGCGACGACTCCGACACGACCACCACGAATACAACCACAACGACGACGAATACGACTACAACGACTGGGACGAGCGACACGACAACCACGACCGACGACGCTTCCGGGACGACGACTACCACGACGACCGACTCCGGCAGTTAGTCAGGCGGGTTTCTCGCTCATTTTTGTCGTTTCCCGTGCCACGGACCTCCCCTCGGCGCGTCGAAGAGGGTGCTTTGAAGCCCTTCCCGCCCGTAGCGTCGCCAAATGGGAAACTCCGCACTTCGACAGCTCGCGTCCCTCGAAGAGATCAGCTTCGACGACATCGAGGGGTCGCTCGTCGCCATCGACGCGCACAACTGGCTCTATCGCTACCTCACGACGACGGTGAAATGGACGCGTGACGAAGTGTACACCACCGAGGACGGCACCGAGGTCGCAAATCTCGTCGGCGTCGTCCAGGGCTTACCGAAGTTCTTCGAGCACGACCTGACGCCGGTGTTCGTCTTCGACGGCCACGTGACCGACCTCAAGAGCGACGAAATCGAGGACCGGCGCGAACAGCGCGAGAAACTGGAGGAGCGACTTGAGGAGGCGCGCGAGGAGGGCGACGCAATCGAGGTCGCGCGGCTCGACGCCCACACCCAGCGACTCACCCCCGTCATTCAGGAGACGACGCGGGAACTGCTCGACCTGCTCGACGTGCCGGTTATCGAAGCGCCCGCGGAGGGCGAGGCGCAGGCGGCGCACATGGCGCGAACCGGTGCGGTCGATTACGCCGGGACCGAGGATTACGACGCGCTCTTGCTGGGCGCGCCGCTCACCCTTCGCCAACTGACGAGCAAGGGGAACCCCGAACTGATGGACTTCGAGGCGACGCTCGACGAACACGACATCACGTGGGAGCAGTTGGTCGATATCGCCATCCTCTGTGGCACCGACTTCAACGAAGGCGTCTCCGGCGTCGGCCCGAAGACGGCGCTCAAGGGCGTCACAGAGCACGGCGACCTCTGGGGCGTCCTCGAAGAACGGGACGCGTACATCGAGAACGTGGACGTCATCCGCGGGATGTTCCTCGACCCCGACGTGACCGACGAGTTCGAGTTCGACCCGGAGATGGACCCGGACATCGAGGCGGCGCGCGAGTACGTCACCGAGGAGTGGGACATCCGCGAGGACGAGGTGGCGCGCGGCTTCGAGCGCATCGAAGAGAGCATCGCCCAGACCGGCCTCGACCAGTGGACGTAGGGCCAGTACGTTCAGGGTGGTCGAGGCGCTACGGTCGATGATGACTGACAGGACGCTCGAACCGAACGAAGTAACGGAAGGGATGGCGGTCGCGTTCGACTGGTCGCCCGAAAAGTCGAGCGGCGGCGGGACCGTCGAGGGGAAGATTACCCGCGTTTGGCAACCTGACGACGACGTTCAGGAGTTCACCGTCGAAGCCGACGACGGGACCGTCTGGAACGTCTACACCGAATACAGACGACCTCCCGTCGAGCGCGTCGAACTGTCGGGCGATCGCAACGGAACGGAACCGGACGCAAAAACGGTCGGACGACTCGACGAAATCGTCCGCGCCTGATTCGACCGTCGGCGTGTTCGAACCCGTCGTCTTTTGGTTGCCGACGGAAAAGGGTCGTCCATGAACGCGAACGAAGTCGCCGAACTCATCGAATCCGAACTGGACGACGCGGACGCGACCGTGAGCCACCCGCGAGGCGTCCACGACGAAGACCACCTCGCCGCGACCGTCGTCTCCCCGGCGTTCGAGGGAAAGACGCTGGTCGAACAGCACCAGATGGTGTACGACGCGCTCGGTGACCACATGACGACGGACATCCACGCGCTCGAACTGAAGACCTACACGCCAGAAGAGTACGACGAGCGGTAGGTCGATACTTCGAGTAGCGGTTCGGAATCAGCGGTTCGGAATCGTCGCTTCTTGATCCAGACGCCGGTTGCGAAGCGCCGTTCCCGTCTCGGCATCGAACAGGTGTATCGCTTCCTCGGGAATCCGGGCGATGACCTCCTGCCCGTCCTCGATGGTCCGCATTCCGCTGAGCGTCGCGACGAAGGTTTCCCGTTCCTCCATCGGTTTCGATTCGCCGCTGTCCACGAACTGAAGGTACACGTTGTTCTCGTTGCCCATCGGTTCGACGACGTCCACGACGGTTTCGAACTCGTGTTCGCCACCGCCGCTGGCGACGAGTTCCACGTCCTCGGGTCGGACGCCGAGCGTCACGCGCTTGGCGTCGTCGAGTTCCGCCGCCGTCTCCGAGGACAGCGGATATTCGAACCACTCGCCGACGAGCGAATCGCTGTTCCGCTCCATCTCGAAGAAGTTCATCGACGGCTCGCCGATGAACCCGGCGACGAACCGGTTCGCCGGTTGGTGATACGCCTCGATGGGGGTGGCGACCTGCTGGAGTTTCCCGTCGTTGAGGATGGCGATTTTATCGCCCATCGTCATCGCCTCCGTCTGGTCGTGGGTGACGTAGACGGTGGTCACGCCGAGGTCCTCCTGCAGTCGCTGGAGTTCGGTGCGCATCTGCGACCGAAGTTTGGCGTCGAGGTTCGACAGCGGTTCGTCCATCAGGAACACTTCCGGGTCTCGGACGATGGCGCGGCCGAGCGCGACACGCTGTTGTTGCCCGCCGGAGAGTTCGCCGGGTTTGCGGTCGAGGAGGTCCGCGATGCCGAGCATCTCGGCGGCGTCCTCGACCGTCTGCGTGATTTCGCTTTTCGGCATGTCCGTCGATTCCTCCAGCCCGAAGCTCATGTTCTGGCGCACGGTCATGTGCGGATAGAGCGCGTAGGACTGGAACACCATGGCGATGTTGCGCGCCGTCGGCGGTTGGTCGTTGATGACCGTCTCGCCGAGGCGAATCTCGCCAGCCGAGACGGTTTCGAGCCCCGCGATCATGCGGAGCGTCGTCGATTTTCCGCATCCGGACGGACCGACGAGGACGAGGAATTCGCCGTCGTCGATGTCGACGTTCGCCGAATCGACCGCAACGATGTCGTCGCCGCCGTCGTCGAACACCTTCGTCACGCCGTCGAGTGTGAGCTTAGCCATCCGTACTCCTCCGTTGTGTCGTGTATATCGATATCATTAGCTTGCAACTCCTTTTGCGAACTGGTCTCCGAACAGGACGTAGACGATGAGCGTGGGTATCGCCGCGATGAACGCCCCGGCCATCTGCAGGCCGAACGATTGGATGATACCGCCGCTCAAGTTGTTCAACGCGACCGTTACCGGTGCCGACGAACCGCTCCCGCTCGGGATGATGACCAGCGCGAACAGGAGGTCGTTCCAGACCTGCGTGAACTGGTAGATGAGCGTCACGGCGAACATCGGCTTCGACAGCGGAAGGACGATGTTCCGGTAGATGCTGAACACGCTCGCGCCGTCGAGTCGCGCCGCCTCCAACATCTCGTCCGAGAAGTTCCGGTAGTACGACCGGAACAGCAGGAACGTGATGGGAATCCCGTACGCCGTGTGCGCGATGATGAGATTGATGAGGTTCGCGTAGTACTCGTGCATGAACGGCAGTCCCCACAGCGGCGAGAGAAGCGCCTGCGTGTCCACGATGGTGAACAACCGTGCGAGCGGCACCAGCACCGCCTGATACGGGATGAAGATACCCGCGACGAACAGCGCGACGATGGGCATCTGGTACTTCCAATCGACGTTGGTGATGCCGTAGGCGGCGAAACTACCGAGCGTCGCCGACAGGACGGTCGCCGGGATGGCCAACAGCAGGCTGTTCACCAACCCGGACTGAAGCTTGCCCAACGCGACGCGCCACGCTTCGAGCGTGAACCCGTCCCCGAGCGGGGGGAAGAACGGCAGCGACGTGTTGAACGCGTTTTGGGTCTTGAACGCCGTCATGATACCCGCTTCCAGCGGTGCGAGGTAGAACGCGACGAGCGCGAACAACACGACGTACAACAGCGCCCTGCTCGTGCTCGTCGTTCGAACGCCGTGTCTCACCCGGTCCGTCCACGTCCGATTTTCGGGGTCGGGTGCGGCCGGTGTTCCGCTCATCGCTGCCTCCGTTGAAGTCGTGTCGTCATAGTTCACCTCGTCGATATTCGTTGTACAGGTACGGCGTCACGACTGCCAGCGCCATCACGAAGAGGACGATGGCGATGGCGGACCCGTACGCCCAGTGAAGCGAGCCGAACGCCTCGCGGTACATCATCGTCGCGAGGATGTCCGCGGCGGGACCGGGCTGACGGCCGAACATCACGTACAGGAAGTCGAACGCCTTCAGCGCGAAGACCATGAGCACGACCGCCGCGCTGACGGTTGAGGCCCGAAGCTGCGGCACGATGACGCGGCGGTACATGCGCCACGTGCTCGCGCCGTCGACCCGCGCCGCCTCGAAGTGCTCGTCCGGAATCGCCCGCAAGCCCGCGAGGTAGACGACCATCGCGTACCCGCTGAACTGCCAGATGAGCGCGAAGATGACCGCGGCCAACTTCGTCGTCGGGTCGCTTATCCACTGGTGGGCCAGAGAGTCGAGACCGAAGCTCCGGAAGGTGACGTTGATCATCCCACTGTTGAAGTTGTACATCCACGCCCAGAACTTCGCCGTCACCACGAACGAGAGGCTCATGGGGAGCAAGTAGATGGTTCGGAACGTGTTCTCGAACCGGATGTCCCGGTCGACGATGATGGCCAGGATCAACCCGAAGACGAGACACAACCCGGTGAATGCGACGAGCAGGACGAGCGTATTCCGCGCCGCCGTCCAGAATCCCGGGTCGTTGAACAACTGCCGGTACATCTCGAAATCGAGCGCCGAGAGTTTGTACGTCGGCAGTTGGAACGTCTCGAAATCCGTAAGCGAGATGATGAAGTTCCAGCCGATGGCACCGTACACGAAAAAGCCCATCAACAGGAACGGCGGCAACCAGAACGGGAGGCTCTGGACGAACTCGCTCGATAGCAGTGACTCACTCTCCGCGTGCTCGACCGTCGTTCCGCCGTCGGCGCGGAGCGATTCGTCCTCGCCGGATACCAACCGCTTCAATTTTCTGTATGTTCGTTGCATGTGGAAAAGTTTGGTGTGCGTTTCGGAGTTAGTTGAACGAATTCGAGAACTGGTTGGCCGTTTTATCGACGTTCCAGTTCGAGATGAACGACGCCGTTGCGTCTTTCAGGTTCGTCAACGTCTCCGGCGTCGTCGCCAATCCGTGGGCGACGGACGGAGGCTGCGATTTCGAGTTCTTGAAGTCATCCATCTGCTGGGAGAGGAACGGCCCGAACTTCTCCTTGGAGACGTCGGTCCGCGGCGGAATCGACCCTTTCTTGGGGTTGAACCGCTCCTGTGCGTCCTTCGAACCCACGTACTGGAGGAACTTCTTGGTCGCCTCCGGCGACGGGTTCTGTTTCGGGAAGGGGAACGAGTCCATGTTGAGCGCGTACATCTTCCCGGTTCCGGGGAACGGAACGTGGTTCCACTGCTTTTCGTACTCGAAGTTCTCCTGTTCGCGGTACATGCTCGCCGCCCAGTCGCCTTGGTGGAAGAACGCCGCCTCGCCCTTGAGGATCTTCTTGTTGGCCTGTTGCCAGTCGAGCGACCCGGAGTCTTTGTTGAAGTGCGCCTTGTACTCCTTGACGATGGAGAGGGCGTTTTTCACGGCCTTCTTGTTCGCGTCGACCTTGCCGCTCATCACGGCGTTGTAGGTCTTCACGCCCGACTCGCCGAGGAGGACCTGCGCCCACAGTTGGAGGGTGGACCACGGCGATTTCGTCTGCTGGGCCATCCCGACTGCATCCGTGTTGCTCTCCACCTTCTTCATCGCGGCGGTGAGGTCGGACGGCTTCGAGATGGACTTCGGATCGACGCCGGCGTCCTCGACGACCTTCGTGTTGTAAAAGAGGTTGTTCAGCCGGTGGATGTTCAGCGGAACGGCGACAAACTTCCCGTCAAGCTTGGCGACCTCCTTCGGACCGCTCCGATAGGCGTCCTTCATTCCGTTTTCCGACCAGACCGAATCGCTGATGTCGTGAAGGATGTCGTTCTCGACGTAGGGCGTGAGGTTCTTTCCGGGCCACGCCTGCCACGAGCTCGGCGGCTTGCCTTGGAGGACGCGCTTTTTCACGACGTCTTTCAGGTTCTGCCCCGCACCGCCCGCGATGGGGTTCGGTTTGACTTCGATGTCCGGGTACTCCTCCTTGAATCCGTCGAGGAGGGCCGTAATCGCGGCGTGACCGTCGCCGCCCGTCCACCAGTGCTGGAGTTCGAGCTTCTTGTAGTCCGTATTACCGTCCTTTCCGCTTCCGTCGTCGTTCTTGTTTTCGTTGTCGCCGCCGTTGTCGTCGTCACCGCCGCCGGTGCATCCGGCGAGACCAGCGACTCCGGCAGTCCCGGCGAGACCCATTCCTTTGACGTACGTCCGTCGATTCAATCCGTTATCGTTATCGCCTGTCATATTGATGCCTCAGTATGCGTCTATTTACCTATTCGGTAAGAGCTACTTAATTATTTTTAAATTAATTCTACTCCGAGTGAATGCTTACAGTCGAGATAGTGTTTGAATTCAGTTGTTTCGGCCTCGTAGCCCTATTTTGGTAGCCCCGTTTCGATGGGTTTTACGCTCGCCCACATCGACCCTCCACACGCATGAGCGACGAGGATTATCGAATCGAGGAGGACAGCCTCGGGGAGATGAAAGTTCCAGCGGACGCCTACTGGGGCGCACAGACCCAGCGCGCGGTCGAAAACTTCCCCATCTCGGGAATCACGTTCGGGCGGCGGTTCATCCGCGCGCTCGGAATCGTGAAGAAGGCCGCCGCACAGGCGAACGAGGAACTCGGGATGATCGAATCGGACGAAGCGGAAGCCATCGTCGAGGCCGCCGACGAGGTTATCGCGGGCGAACACGACGACCAGTTCCCGGTGGACGTCTTCCAAACCGGGTCCGGTACGTCCTCGAACATGAACGCGAACGAGGTCATCGCCAACCGCGCCGCCGAAATCTACGGGGAGGAAATCGGGGACCGCGTGATTCACCCGAACGACCACGTTAACTTCGGCCAGTCGAGCAACGACGTGATTCCGACCGCGATGCACGTCTCCGCGCTCGAAGCCGTCGAGAAGGACGTGCTTCCGGCCCTCGACACCCTCCGCGAGGCGCTCGCGGAGAAAGAAGAGGAGTACGACGGCGTGGTGAAGACGGGCCGCACGCACCTGCAGGACGCAACCCCCGTCCGCGTCGGGCAGGAGTTCGGCGGCTACCGCTCGCAGATAGAGAAGGGACTCTCCCGCGTCGACCACGTTAGGGACCACCTAAGCGAACTCGCGCTCGGCGGAACGGCGGTCGGGACGGGGCTGAACACCCACCCCGAGTTCCCCGCGCTCGCCGCCGACTACATCAGCGAGGAGACCGGCATCCGATTCCGCGAGGCCGACAACCACTTCGAGGCGCAGGCCGCCCACGACGCGATGGCCGAGGCGCACGGCGCGCTCCGCACCGTCGCCGGGTCGCTCAACAAGATAGCGAACGACCTCCGCCTGCTGGCGTCGGGACCGCGCAACGGACTCGGCGAAATCGACCAGCCCGAGAACCAGCCCGGCAGTTCCATCATGCCCGGCAAAATCAATCCCGTCGTCGCGGAAGCCGTCAATCAAGTTCACAAGCAGGTCGTCGGTAACGACACCACCGTCGAGTACGGCGCGGCCGAGGGTCAGATAGACCTCAACCTGTACAAACCCGTCCTCGCGCACAACTTCCTCGAATCGGCGGAACTCCTCTCGAACGTCAGCGAGACGTTCGCGGACAAGTTCGTTCGAAAGCTCGACGTCGACGCGGAGTATTGCGAGGAGCAGGTCGAACAGAGCATGGCGCTCGCCACGGCGCTCAACCCGCACATCGGCTACGACAAGGCGTCGAAAGCCGCGAAGGAGGCGCTCAAGGAGGACAAGACCGTCCGGCAGGTTGTCATCGAGAAGGGCTACCTGAGCGAGGAGGAAGCGAACGAGATCATCGACCCCGAAGCGATGACTCACCGCGGCATCCTCGGACAGGACGAGTAAACAGCCGTCCCGTTTTTTATTCGGCTCGTCTGCCGCGAAAAACGTTGCCTCGCGTCAGAACAGGCTGGTGAAGAAGTTAACGACTCCTTCGATGAGCGAGATGAACCCGCTCCAGAGCTTGCCGAAGAAGCCTTGACTCTCGTTGGAGGGCGGAGTCGTCGTCGTCGTCCCCTCCATCGGAGTGGTCGTCTCCCCCGACCCTTCCGTCGTCTGCTGGGTCGTCTGCGTCGTCGTTTCGGACTGACACGCTTTCGAGGAGATGGTGATTGGCTTGTTCATGTTCAGCTTCGTGCGGGTGGGGTTGTTCACGTCACCCGACAACACCTCCCATTTCTTGATTTTGCCGTCGTACACCCCTCCTTCACCCGCCAGTACCGCCTTCTCGTTGAACTGCGGGTTGATAGTGATCTTGAAATCTTTACCTAGACTGCGATAGACGGCACCGTCGGCGCGACCCTCCTGCCACGTCCAACTGACGTTCGCACTTGCGCTTTCCTTCCCGTTCCAGTTGCGATGTTTCGAGTAGTCGAACGTGTCTCGGTTCGTCGAGGCGTCGTAGGAGTCGTCTTTGACGATGAACTTCCCCTTGACGGGGAGGTTAGTTATGCGGAACGTCACCGCACCTCCCGCACCGGCGTCGATCTTGTCGTGAATCATCACGAGGCTCAGCCCCTTCGGTCCCTGATAGAGGAAGAGGATGCTGGTGTCCTTTCGTTGGAGGTTTTGCGTCCCGAAGGAGGCGTACTTGTACGACGACGGGTCGGTGTCCGGCGTTCGGTAGTCGTAAAACTCCTCGACCGGCAGTCCCGACATCGAGAGCGGTTCGATGGGGATGCATTTTCCGTCCTGTTCGATGGAGAACTGGGCGTTCCCCCCGGATTGGGCATTTGCCGACGAGACGCCTCCGAGTATGGCAGTCGAGGCGACAGTCGCCTGAACGAATCGGCGACGGTTGATAGTGGGCGAGTTCTCGGTCATGCTGTCCACGAAAGGTACGATTTCCCGGCGTCTTTGTTCCACGCCGACTGACTGAAATCAGTACCAGCCGAACGAAACGGTAGGGAATCCGTACTCCTCCGGTACGGGTGGTATTCCGGCACAGTAAGTGTGACATACCTTTCCAAGGTCGTGCCCCGGCTCGGGGGTGCGTTCGTTCGACGACGCGACCGGTAGACCACGCCTACCTTTATCCCCTATCCACCCTGTCGTGTAGGTATGGAGACACTCAACCCCCGCGTCCGCGTCGTTTGGTTCGTGAGCGTCCTCGTCCTCGCGGCGCTCGTCGGCGGTGTGCTCGCCGGGGTTCGTCGGTTTCTCGTCGAGTTCGCGCTCGCCCTCGTCGGCGCGGGCGTTCTCGCCGCTGCCGTCATCGGGGTCGGGTACGTCCTGTTCAAGTATCGCACGTGGCGGTTCGAAATCCGCGACGACGACCTGTACCTCGAACGCGGGGTTTTCACCCGCGTCACGACCGTCGTTCCCTTCGTCCGCGTTCAACACGTCGATACGCAACGCGGTCCCATCGAGCGACTGCTCGGCCTCGGCAGCGTCGTCGTCTACACCGCCGGGTCGCGGGGAGCGGACGTGACGATACCCGGACTCACGCCCGAACGGGCGAGCGAACTGCAGGGCCGTCTTCGGAACCTCGCGGTCGAGAGCGAGTACGAGGACGCGGTATGAAGTTACACCCCCGCTCGCTCCCCTATCGAATGCTCACCCGCGGTGGCCGCGTCGTTTCCACCGTTTTGTTCGCCGGATTCGCGGCCATCGGCGCGATAGAGTGGTTGAATCTCGAACTCTTCGCGGTCCTCCTGCTCGCCGTCCTGCTCATCGTGATGGCCTGGGAAGTCGCCTACCATCGCCGGTTCGAGTACGAACTCACGGACAACTCGCTCGACATCGAATCCGGCGTCTTCTCGCGTCGACGGCGGGAGATTCCACTCCGCCGAGTACAGAACGTGGACATCCACCGGAACGTCGTCCAGCGAATCGCAGGAATCGCCTCGCTCGGACTGGAAACCGCGGGCGGCGGCGAAACTGAAGCCCGCCTCGAATACGTCGCCTACGAGGAGGCGCGACGACTCCAACGCGAGATACAGCGCCGAAAGAACGGAATCTCGACCGGTCGGGAGGCGGAAGACGAGACCGACGGTCCCGACGAGGAAATGTTGTACGAGATCAGTTCGGAGGAACTGCTGTTGCTCTCGGCCGTTTCGATTGAGCCGCGCGCCGTCGGATTGGTGTTTCTCATCGTCCCGTTCGTCACGAGCACGGTGGACCTCGCCAGCGTGACGTTCCTCGTCGGTCTCGCCCAGATAGTGTTCTCCGCGCTCATCCTGTGGGTGAGCAGCGGGATGATAACGTTCGCGCGCCACTACGGCTTTCGGCTGACGCGCGTCGGCGACGAACTCCGCTACGAACGGGGATTGCTCCAGCGGTACAACGGGAGCATCCCGATAGACAAGATACAGACGCTCACGGTCCGGGAAAACCCCGTTATGCGATTGGCCGGTTACTCGGCGCTTTCCGTCGAAACGGCGGGCTACGCGCCCGGACAGGGACCCTCTGCCTCCGGCGGGTCCGAGGCGGCGATTCCCCTCGCGGTCCGAAGCCGCGTCCGCTCGCTCGCCCACTCGCTCGAATCGTTCGAGGACCCGACGTTCCAGCGCCCGCCGAAGCGGGCGCGACGGCGTTACACCGTCCGCTACGCCATCGCGGCCGCGCTCCTGACCGGCGTCGCCTACGGTATCGACCGATTCACCGGCTTCGTCGATTTCTGGTACGCGCCGCTCGCCCTCCTGCTTCTCGCACCGGTCGCCGGACTGTATCAGTGGAAACATCGCGGCTATCACGTCGGCGACGAACACGTCGTGACGCGAAACGGATTTTGGCGACGGACGACGCGCATCGTGCCCTACTATCGGGTGCAGACGGTCATCCAGCGCGAAACGCTCTTCCAGCGACGGTGGTCGTTGGCGACGGTCGTCGTGGACACCGCGAGTTCCATCGGCTTTCGAAGCAAGGACTCACACGCCGCCGACGTGGACGCCGACGACGCGGCCGAACTCCGTGAACTGGTGGCTCGTCGTCTCGGCCGAGCGGTGAAACGCAGGCGGACCGAACGCGATCGAGAGAATGGGCGAAAACGGGCGGAAGCGGTGTCAGACCAACCGACGGACTCCGAAAGCGACTGACTTCCGCGTCGCCACGGTCGGCCATCGGGTCGTCAACGCGACGGGTCGATTTCCGAGTCGGTCACGTCCTCGACGATGAAGACGATTCGTTCCACGGTGCCGTCCTCGGCGTGGACGGGTGCTCCGTTCACGGAGAAGTGCCGCCACTCCCCGTCCGGGGTCCGGTATCGCGTCCGCACGCCACGAAGCGTCGTTTCGTCCTCGAAAATCGTCGTCAACGGGTGGCCGTTCTCTCCGATGGGTGTCCCGTCCTCGTCAGTCACCGTCCACTCCGAGGAGTCGTAATTCCTGTTCGTGATTCGCTCCTTCGGAAGTGCCAGCATCTCGGCCATCCGCTCGTTGACCCGCTCTATCTCACCGTCCGTGTCGAGGATGATGATGCCGACGGGACTCGTTTCGAACACGCGTTCGAGCAGCTCCCGCTCGCGGCGGTGTTCCTTCCGAATCCGGGTTTCGTCGGTGACGTCGCGGAAGTACACCGACAACCCTTCCGTCGAGGGGTAGGCGTGGACTTCGAACAGGGTTTCGAGGGGTTCGAAGTAGGCTTCGAACGTGGTCGGCTCCTGTCGCTCCATCGCCCGTCGGTACTCCGATTCGAACGTCGAGTTGACCGATTCGGGGAACTCCTCCCAGACGACGTTCCCGAGGAGGTCCGCCTCGGGGCGGTCGAGCAGTTCCTCGCCGCGCGCGTTGACGAAGGTGAACCGCCAGTCGGTGTCCAACGCGAAAAACGCGTCCGTCACCCGGTCGTAGACGGCGTTCATGTGCCGTCGGTACGCGTCCGTCGCTCGTTCGGCGCGATGGCGGCTGACGACGTTTTCGATGCGGTTCGCCAGCACCGCGTATCTGTCGGGGCCTCCCTTCTGGAGGTAGTCGGTGACGCCCGCGGAGATGGCTTCGCTAGCTATCTCTTCGCTCCCTTTGCCGGTGAAGAGGATGAACGGCAGTTCGGGCGAACGCTCACGAACCGCTTCTAAGAATTCGAGTCCGTCCATCGACCCCATGTCGAAATCGCTGACGATACAATCCACCGTGAGGGAATCGAGACGGTCGATGGCTTTCGTGGGTGCCGTTTCGGTGTAAACGGCGATATCCGATATGTATTCGGACAGCAACGGGTCGGAGAGGCGCAACCGTGCCGGGTCGTCATCGACGTGGAGGATACGAATCGGCGCGTCCGCTGTTGGATTCCTCGACGCGAGGAAATCGTTCATATCCAGTTTACTGTTCGTATCATTTTTATATCTATGGGGAGCATGCCGATATCGAATTCATATTTTCGAAGAAATTCACGGATGAGTAAACATTTGCGTGTCATTTATGCGGTCGTCTCTCTCGCTCGTCGGTGGCGTGCGCGAACCGTGACCCGACGGTTCGAATGGACAGACTCGCCCGAACTGGTCGGTTTTTTACCCCTCCACATCTCATGTCCGACCAATGAGTGAGTACGACTACGAGAACCTCGGTCTCGTGGCGGGGCTGGAGATACACCAGCAACTCGACACCGAGACGAAGCTGTTCTGTGGCTGTCCGACCGAACTACGCGACCCCGAGGAGTCGTCCCGAACATTCACCCGCTATCTCCATCCGACGCGGAGCGAACTCGGCGAGATAGACGAAGCGGCCCTCGAAGAGAGCCAAATCGACCGCGAATTCGAATATCTCGGCTACGACTCCACCTGTCTCGTGGAGGCCGACGACGAACCGCCACACCGACTGGACGGGGAAGCCCAGCAGGTCGTCCTCGAAATCGCCCAACTGCTCGACATGGACGTAGTGGACCAAGCGCACGTCATGCGAAAAATCGTCGTTGACGGGTCGAACACCTCGGGATTCCAGCGGTCCACGCTCGTCGCAACCGGCGGCGAAATCCAGACCAGCGACGGTCCGGTCGGCGTCGAGGACCTGATGCTCGAAGAGGAGAGCGCCCAGCGCGTCGAGGAGCGCGAGGACGGCGTTACCTTCAGCCTCGACCGCCTCGGCATCCCGCTGATCGAAATCGGCACCAGCCCGGACATCAGTTCGCCCGAACAGGCTC